>DATMSZ010000114.1:0-23556 GCA_035565175.1 Pseudosphingobacterium sp. | reverse complement strand
ATGAATTGCTCGGCCGGTAATCCTCCATGGCTGCTCGAAAAAACAACACCTCATTTTTCTTATAATCTCTTTTTCTTGATCTCGCTAACATTTTTGCCGAGATTTCTACATAATGGATCACTAAGCCTTCGGGGTATAAATTGGATAGTTCTTCCAGTATCCAGCCAGAACCACCGCCAACAATCAGAATAGTGCTTTTAGGTTGGATATGTTTAAGTAGCTCAACTTGCGCTTTTACTTGTGCCTTAAAAAACACCAACCTGCTTAAGAAATCGTATAAGCTTGCAATATTGTCATAGTTGTTCTTCACCTTATACTATATTAACGAAGTGCATTGCTGTCATACCACAAATAGCTTTCACTAACAGTAGCCCATCAATAACGATGAGGTAATATAAAATGTTTTGCCTTCTATGCATAGAATACGCAACGAGTAATGACAATGCGAAGGGCAATATGTTGATTAGCAATGGGATCAGGCTGAAATGACGGTAATTAGCAAAAACAATCATCGAAAATACGCCGATTAACAGTAGGGGTATAAGTATTTGAAAAATAGTATTCCGTAAACCAAATCTAACTACAAACGTTTTTAACTGTTTATTGGCATCTTCTGCATAATCTTTAATATCGAACATGATTGCATTTACCGTGCAGAACATAAACGTTTTAGTGAATAACCATGATATCAAAAAGGGATCTGCAAAAGAAACGTTATGTTCAATTCTAAGCATAATAAGTGGAAACAGGTTGACACAACTGGCCCAAACAAAGCCAATGACAAAGGCTTTTAGCAAGCCTGTCTTACGAATATTCAATGGAAGAAATGATTTAGGCAGCAAACCGTAATATAATATCCCCGCCAGCACCACAACAATTATAATTCCCCAGTACATAAGCGGCAAACGTAAAAGATGATGGATGTTCCGGAAGGTGAGATATATAATTAAAAGAAAACTAATGCCGACTGAAAACAGTAAATTTAGTCGCACAAATCTACGATGTTTTGCATACCATAATGTTCGAGGATTATGTTGTTTATTGCTTACCGCCACATTAACGTAGGCGTAGGTATAGTAAGCCATCGTGGCAAAAAACAAAAGAAGGTAGTAAGCTGTACTATTAAAAGGGGCACTCAGCTGCACGGCTGTTTCAAAGGAAAGAGCAACAGCTAAAATGCCAACAAAAATATTTCCAAAAAAAATAAACTTAATAAAGTTATCAATCATTGCTACTTTGAAACAGATAATTCCAGTGAAAATACAGATTTTATAATGATTGCATGAGGTATTCTTCTCACATTTATTTATTATTTTTATCTTTCATCTAGAAAAAATGAAAACACTCTTAGTACTCACCGATTTTTCGCAAGCGGCAACGCACGCTGCCAAATATGCCGCTTTATTTGCTAAACAATTGAATGCAGAGAGAATTCTTTTATTTAACAAGTTACAATCTATTACAACTATTCCAAGCACTCCTTTGGTGCTGACTAAAACCCTTACAGCTAAAGAAGAGGCGTTAAGTAATCTGAAACAGCTGGCCAATGAGCTAAAATTTTTAAAAGCTACCAACACGGAGCTCATGTATACAGCTAAAGAAGGAAGTCTCGATGATTTAACGAATGAGCTGATTGGTAAATACCAAGTCGATTTTGTGGTGATGGGATTAACAGGTAAAAGTAAATTGGAACAAACATTAATCGGCAGTAACACCCTACAGGTAGCTAAAACTGTCTCAAAACCTCTCTTAATAGTACCCGAATTATCTAAGTTAACGCCTATCTCTAAAATTGCTACGGTGCTCGACCTGTTAGATCTAAAACAGGCCAATATCGTTAGCAATGTACTAAAAAGCCTCCTTAATGAAAGGGATATCGAGCTCCATGTGATGAGTCAAGAGCATGATAATATTCCTCTTGATAGTCTTCACAATCATAATTTTCATGCAGTAAAAGAAAAATTTTCGCCCTACAAACCATCTTATTACACCATCAGTGGAATTGATTTTGTTTTTGAAGTATTAAATTTCACGAAAGAACATCGTATATCATTATTGGTGCACGTTGAGAAAAAAAGAAACTTTTTTGAAAACCTCTTCATGGCAGACGTGACAGAGAAAATGGCTTATATCTCCCATATTCCCTTATTACTTGTTAAACAGCCTAATTAAACATTCATCACTATTTGTTTGCCATTAAAAAATTATTCCTATGCATAGGGGTAAACCTATTATTGCTTGTCATAAATATTGAATAGCGGGAAGGATACTCCTTAAATTAATTTATTTTTGACTTCATACAGCTTACATGCAATTAAATATTATGCAAAGCGATACAGCAACGCTCAGTATGTTACAGCAGGGAAATGAGGAGGTGTTTGAATCTGTGTTTAAGCAGCACTTCAACAACTTGAATGCCTATGCTTTTACAATCTTAAAAGATGCTGTAAGTGCAGAAGAAGTAGTACAGTCGCTCTTTCTAAAATTATGGGAAAAAAAAGATGTGTTAAATATCCAAACTTCTTTGAAATCCTATTTATATCGAGCTACCTATAATGATTGTATGAATATTCTTAAGCATTTACAGGTAAGGCAACGGCACCAAGATCATGTATCTTATTTTCATGATCGAACCTCCGAAAATGCCAGTAGCCGACTGCAAGAAAACGAGTTAAAGAATGAGTTACAAAAGGCCATCAATTTACTTCCCGAAAAATGTAGAACTATTTTTCAGATGAGTCGATTTGAAGAATTGAAATATCAGGAGATAGCAGATCAACTGGATATTTCTATTAAAACAGTGGAAAATCAGATGGGAAAAGCACTTAAAGTACTAAGACATGCTTTGGCTGATTATTTACCGCTATTGGTTTATTGCTTACTTAAATTATTTCTCGGGTAATGAAAGATGAATTATTAATAAAATTCCTTCTCAAGGAAACATCTCCTGAGGAAGACTTATATGTAAAAGAATGGATTGCTGATAATGGCGATAACAAGAAGAAGTTTGATCAATTTAAACTACTATGGGATACCAGTAAACAAATCGCATCAGAAAACACCATCGATGAAGAGTTGGCATGGCAACGCTTTAAACTTTTGAGAGATCGGAAGCAAAAAGAAGCTAATCCTGAAGATCAAGGGGAATCTGTAGACGATGTTAGGAGATTGGAACCTGTACACACTAAGAAAACGTTTAAATGGCTTAATGTAGCTGCGTCCATCGTAATCGGACTGTCGCTCATGACGGGCATATATTTATATTGGATCGCTCCTTCACACCCTTATTTCAGTAGCATAGAGTTTGCGTCAGGTGAAGAGACTTCGAATTATACCTTACCCGATGGCAGCTCAATCACCTTAAATAAGCATTCGAAAGTAAGCTATAGTGAACCGCTATTTGCTCAAAAAAGAACTGTTAAGATGAGCGGCGAAGTGTTTTTCGATGTACAAAAAGATCCCAACAAACACTTTGAGGTTACGGCTAATGACGTAACGGTGCGAGTTCTCGGCACTTCCTTTAACGTAAAAAGCAATAATAAGGTTACGGAGGTGATTGTTGAAACCGGAATGGTACAGCTAAGCCGTAATGATGTGCTGATTAAATTAGCCCCTGACGAACGTGCTGTCGCCCGACCCGATGTAAGTGGTTTTGAGCAAAAACAACAAACCGATCGACTTTATGACTATTATCGAAGTAAACTATTTAAATTAGACGGAACACCTTTATGGAGATTTGTGGAGGTGCTGAACGACGCCTATAATACAAAAATAGTGATTGAGAATTCAGCTATTGCAAGTTTGCCATTAACTACTACCTTTGACAACGATTCGTTACCCGGCATATTAAACACTCTTTGTAAAACGTTACACTTACGAACAGAGAGAAGAGGAAATACAATAACGATAAAAAGATAAGAACACATTGAACATACCAGGCACGCACTTTCGTAAGAACCTGCTATTAACCACTTTATTGGTAATAGCAGGTTTCACTGTTTTCGGTCAAGATTACCTTCAGAAATCTGTAAAAGTGCATGTGAGTAAAGAAAGATTGAGTGACATACTAACAGATATCGGTCAACAGGGAGGATTTTATTTTTCATATAGCAGTGGCATTATCCCATCCGATAGTTTGATAACACTTCAATCCTATAATGGTAATGTAAAAGGTGCACTTCAAATCTTACTGGGTGATGGTTACGAATATCAAGAGAGCCAAAATCACTTGATAATCAGGCCTGCACCTTTTAAGCTCACCCTGATGCCGGAAGAAATTGGAGAGGGTAGAAAGGTCTATACGATCAGAGGCTTCGTAATAGATGAAAAAACCGGTAAAGGAATTCAAAATGCCAGTGTATATGAGAAGCGGCTCCTTACCGGAACCATGACCGATAAAAAAGGGCATTTTAAATTGAAGTTAAAAAGTAAAGACAGCTACCCCGTTACCATTACTGTAAGCAAAGAACTGTATAAAGATACTACTACGGTTTTCTTACCAACAGTTGAATTAGGGAAAAATGAGGGTAAAAATAGGAGCTTTGGATACATGGGAGGCGAAGACGAAAATGTATCGAGCACGGCTTTTGCAAGACTCTTTTTAAGTTCCAAACAAAAGTTAAATGCGTTGAATTTAGGCAATTTCTTTGCCTATACTCCTGTACAAGTTTCACTAACACCTGGCTTGAGTTCACACGGTGTCATGAGTAGTCAGGTAGTTAATAAATTTTCATATAACCTTCTGGGAGGCTATTCGGCCGGTGTAGATGGCGTGGAGTTTGCTGGTTTGTTCAATATTGATCGATTTGATGTTAGGTATATACAGGCGGCTGGACTTATCAATATGGTGGGGGGGAAGATGTCGGGAATCCAGCTAGCAGGTATTCACAATACCGTGTTAGATAGCCTACGAGGTATTCAAGCTTCGGGCATATTTAACTTAGTAAGAAAGCAGGTGGATGGTGTCCAACTTGCAGGAATAGCAAATGCGTCCGACAGCGTGAACGGAATCCAGGCAGCTGGCATTTATAATCATAGTAAAGGAATGGTTAAGGGAATGCAGCTCGCGGCGATAGCCAATTATGCAAAAGAAATTCGAGGTGCACAAATTGCGGCCATATTAAATAAAACGAAAAATAATAGCGGTTTTCAATTTGGTTTTATAAACATGGCTGATAGCTCCTCTGGCTTAAGTTTAGGAATATTGAATCTGATTGGAAATGGTATCAAACGTTTTAGTATTTCAACAAATGAAGTTTTTTACGCAAACCTGAGTTTTAAGAGTGGCACACCTAAATTTTATAGCATTATAACAGCAAACGTAGGTACCTGGTATGGAGAAAATGTTTTTGGCTGTGGCTTCGGCTTCGGCCATGAATTTAACACTGCCAAAAGGAAGAACTATTTTGCAGCTGAGCTTCTCTCGCAGCAGCTTTTATCATCAGATTTTGAGGAAGATAATACCTGGATACAAGCAAATATACTTTATAACTATGCCATAGGTAAGAAAACAAAACTTCACATAGGCCCCAGCATAAATTTTAGAAATCTTAGTTTCAATAATAAAACTGGAGTACCCATAGCTATCCCTTCTAGCAATTATCCATTTTTAGTAGATAATAAAGCATCAAAGTGGTGGGGTGGACTAGAATTAGGCATTTCTTTTTTTTAAGTGTTTTTCATGGGGGTGAACCTCTCTGATGTTGTCTTTTAATTATAGAACATTAATACAACATTCATGATGAGAAAATTTTTAAAAAACAAAGGTGTCATATCGAGTATTTCTTTATTTTTCATAACTGCGTCAACGATAAATGCACAAGAGAGCAGTCCTGCACACGTTGGAATTGTTTACCCGCTCAGTACGCACGGCACTAGGGCTGCCGACTATAAAAACAATATCAGTTTACATGCATTAGCTGGTTTATCTGGAGGGGAGAATGGCTTTGCCTTGTATGGTTTGGCTGGTATTATTAAAGGCGATGCCACTGGCTTTCAGGCATCGGGCATCTTAAATAAAGTAAGCGGAACACTTCAAGGAGTTCAAATGGCAGGCATCGCAAACCTTGCATCTGATGCTAGCAAAGGTTTCCAGTTTGGAGGTGTTTTTAATCAAAGCAAAGGAGCAGTACAAGGGCAAATGGCCGGTACTATTAATTTGGCAGAGCGTGTAAATGGTGTGCAAGCTGCTGGCGTTAGTAATATAGCAAAAGATGTAAAAGGAGTACAATTGGCGGGTGTATTTAATTCTGCCAATGAGCTTAGTGGATCACAGTTTGCGGGTGTATTTAACAAGGCTAAAAAAGTTAAAGGTATACAGATGGCCGTAGTTAACGTAGCAGATAGTAGTGATTATACCATCGGCCTGATCAATATAATAAAAAATGGCGAAAAGCGAATCGGCATCAGTACAGATGAAAACCTTTCTTCTTTTATAACTTTTAGGTCGGGCGGGCGCATACTCTATGGAATTTTAGGTGTTGGTATAAACCCACAGTATGAAAGTCTACGTTTCGGGATAGAAGGGGGTATTGGGGCAAAATTAGTTTCTACCAACAATTTCCGTTTAGATGCCGAAGCAAGTTCTATGACCCTAACCGATTTTGATGGCAGCGATTTTTCGAAATCGGGTTTGAGAATTTTACCTTCTGTCAGAATTGCTAAAAATCTCTACTTATATGGTGGTCCGAGTATAAATTATATTAACACAGACCATGCCGATGGTAAAGATATAGTGAAGTTAAAAATCTGGGATAAACAGCGTTCTAAGGATTATGAAGCCGTCAACGTTGGTTTTACGGGTGGATTACAATTGGTTCTTTAAGGCTTCGTTCCATTTTGGTATGGTCTTTAACAGTTTTCGTTCTTCGACCATACCAAATTATAAAACCTGTTACAGGTAGGCTAGCTGCTATTAAGCTAGCAATAAACGCCATAATCTTTCCAGGCAGACCCAAAATAGCGCCTACATGGATATCATAGTTCATTCCGATAATCTTCTCTCCATTATTCTTATCTATAAAATTACTTCTATAGAGTTTCTTTCCTGTATATTGATCTAATTGAAGTTCATCAACATCATAATACGTTTCCTTGCCATGATAGCCATAAGCATAGATAACACCTTCTTTGCCAATGGCAGGAGAGATGCCCAGGCGTTCATGCTTGTTGAATTCACGCGAAGCATTCAAGAATGCAATGTCCAACGGCGCTTGGATGGTATGGGCTGTTGTATCCGATGTTTTTATTACAAAAGTAGGTGGGGTAAGGGATTGGGAAGCAACAACGTAAACGGTATCCTGAAACCATTTCATAGCCCAAACCATACCTGTTAGCGCTAAAACTAATGTAAAAAGCAAGGCATAGAATCCAGGCACATTGTGAAGGTCGTAGTTTAAACGCTTAGCGCTTGCTTTCCATTTAATCTTAAAGCTCTTATTGAAATTCGACTTTTTTAAGTTCTTTGGCCACCATAAAACCAATCCTGTAATGAGCAATATCACAAATATGAGTGTGGCATAACCTACAATGGGTTGCCCATAAACTGTATTTAACAATAAACTCCAGTGTATATACTTTACAATAACAAAAAAATCCTTCGTATAATCAATGTACCCTGTTATTTCACCGGAATAAGGATTTACAAATACAGACTCGTAATTTTCAATAGTACCAAAAAAAGTGAGGGCCTCTTGATTTCCTGCTTTGTAGCACATAAACTCCCAGGCTTTTGTTGGATCTTTATACGTGGTAATAAAGGTAGCTTTGTTTCCCAAGGCTTTATCTGCCTTTTCTTTTAAAACACTTAGTGGCAGTACTGTGGTTGACTTTGTAGGCATCTCTACAAAAAATTTGTCGCGATGCATGAAGTCACTTATTTCGTGCTGGAACACATAAAGACATCCCGTAACGGCCACAATAAGCACAATAATTCCCGAAATAAGACCAAGCCACAGATGCAAAAAGCCAATGACCTTTTTAAAAGGTTTTTTCTTTTTACTTAAGGACTTCTCTTTTTTCATCTGTTTATTTTTTGTTTTAGTGGCCAGTTGGAGCTTACCATGATTAAACGAATCATTCCCTTGTGTCTTTAACGATTATTTAATCATGGACGGTTCATCTAATTAGAATTTATAGGTTAGATTTGCCAGGAAGCTACGCGGTGTCTGTGGTTCCAAGGTCGACCAGCCTTTAAAATATAACTTATCTGTTAAGTTGTCTGCTTTTAAACCAATTCTGAATTTTTTATGGTCATAAAATAAAGAAGCATTCAACACCGTATAGGCAGGTAGGGTAAATGTGCCTGTTCTAAGGTCGTTCGTGACAATATTTTTGCTAGCACTATTTCCGCCAAAACCTGCTCCAAACCCATTTAAATAACCTTGACTAAATTTGTAGCTCACCCAGTAGTTCAGCAGCTCTCTTGGGCCAGCACCTGTTGGCCTTCTATCATTTACATTGATGTCTGCTTTAGTGAGCTTACTAAAATTATTACTATACCCTAAAACAATATTTAATCCATCAACAGGACGTGCTGTCAGATCAAATTCAAAGCCGCGACTTAATTGAGATCCGTTTTGCACCGTAATATTATAGGTAGTGTCGTCACGCGTGATAGGTTCAGTGCGGGTTATATTTTTAACTGAGATGTCATAATAACTAGCCGTAAAGCTCAGTTTATTATCTAACACATCTAGCTTTATACCTCCTTCAAACTGATTCGCTTGCTGCGGTTTAAAGGTATTCGGAATATCAGGTAGCGGCTGTGTCACAGGAGCCACATTTCGGAAACCATTCATGTAATTTGCAAAAAGAGATACTTGGTTCGGTATCACTTGGTATACCAAACCAAATTTAGGCGAAACGGCCGTTTGACTATAATCGCCTGTAGTTATATTGGTATTCAAGTTTTTTGTGCCCTGTCCTTGAAACCGATCAACGCGCAAGCTTAACATAGCAATTAACTGATTGGTTATATTTACAACGTCAGACGCATAAATACTGTAGACATTACTAGATGCTCGATTGTAGGTGTAGGGTTGTGTACTAGCCGAAATTTTCTGATCAACGGCTTCTTTATTGAAGTCATAATACCCGGGATCGTCAATACTTGAATTTACTCTATCAAATATGACGTATGGTGAATTATTATTATTGTTAACTTGTCTTAAAAAATCTAAGCCAACTACTAAACGATTTCTGAGACCACCAATGCTAAAATCACCGACGAAATTCTGTTGAACATTTATTACTTCACTTAATGCATCCTGATCGTTAACATACCGACTCAACACAGTATCGTTTGCCACGGTTGTATTATTGGGAGCATCGGTGTCTGTATACATCACATACTGATAATAACCATCAGTCTTACGTCTATTATAGTTTACCTGTGTACGAGATGTCCAAGCGTCAGAAATCCGGTATTGTACTTGTCCCCTAAAATTGACAGTGGGGGTTTTAAATGTCACGTCATTATTTGTATAAGACCTATTATAATCGAATTGAAGCTCACTTGGTGTTGTAGCCTGCAATGGACGTACTCTATTAAAAAACACCATCAAAGGATTGGTCCCTTTAAATTGATAAATTTCTGCATCTACATTAATTGTTAAACGATCATTCGCCCTGAACTCTAACGAAGGAGCAATAAAAAAGGATTTTCGAAATCCGAAATCCTGAAAGCTGTTTTGCCTATGGTAAGCAGCATTTACTCGGCCTAATAGTTTTTTGTTTTTGGAAAGAGGGCCATATATATCAGCGGTAACTCGGTGTTGATCAAAACTTCCAACGGTATAGCTTATTTCGCCGCCGATGGAATCAATCGGGCGTTTAGTAACTACATTGATCAACCCTCCAAAATTCACTAATGCTCCACCAAAAAGGGTTCCTGACGGACCTTTGATTACCTCAATCTGTTCAATATTGGCGGGATCTAGGTCCCCATTCGTTAAGGAGGCTATACCGTTAACTAAAGAAGGCTGCGTGCTAAAACCACGCAGTGTATAATAAGCAGCACCATCGCCACTCCGTCCGGTGGAGGTCCATAATTTATCTAAACCTGAGCTATTTTTTAACGCATCACTAAAATTTGTGACGATTTGATCTTTTAGAATCTCTTTCGTAATGGTGGTATAAACTTGCGGGTTTTCAAGATTATTCAGCGGAAGTTTAGAGACAAATGTGCTGCGTTTTCTCGTGTATGGATTGGAACCTAAACCATTAATGATTACTTCATTGAGCGTTGCGGCATTTTCTGTTAGGATAACCGATGGAACTTCTGTCACTAAGCCGTCTACCGTAATCAGCATTTCTTGTGTATTTAATCCTAATGCTGCCGCTCGTAATGTATAGGTACCATAAGGAATATCTTTTATTTCGTAAGCTCCTTCTTCATCCGTAGAGGCCCCTGTTTTTAATCCTTTAAGGGTTACAGACACACCTTCGGCGGCTTTTCCATCAGAAGTTAATACTTTTCCTTTCAATAAAGATACTTGTTGGGCATGAGAAAAAAACGGAATGGATACGATAAGGGCAAGGAGGACACGTTTCATTTTTTATTTGGACTTCTTCTAAATTTCTGCAAATAAAAGAAGTAAATCTCTAAAATACAATTCTTAATAAAAATTATTCTAAATAAGAGATTGGTTGTTAGTTATTGGTTGTTAGTTATTGGTTGTTAGTTATTGGTTGTTAGTTATTGGTTGTTAGTTATTGGTTGTTAGTTGTTAGTCAACGAATACCATTTATAGGTCGTCGCTCCGAGCATAGTCGAGGGGTCTCATCCAAGTGATGCGATTGGAGACATTTCGACTCCATTTTATTCCGCTCAATATGACGAAGTGGCGGAATATCTCTGCTCTTGCAGTCATCGCTGCAACCATTCAACTACTTAACTACTCAACCATTCACTAAACAAAAGTCAGTACAGTTTCATTTTATATGTTTAAACATTAATTCTAGTTTTATCTATTTATATTTGTATCATTAATCAATAAAACAAGTACTTATGGAAACAACAAAATGGGTAGTAGACCCCGTACATTCAGATGTACAATTTAAAATAAAACATTTGGTAATTTCTACCGTAACAGGTGCTTTCAATCAATTTGAAGGAAGTGCAACTGTCACCGGTGAGGGCTTTGATAAGGTAGATGCTACTTTTAAGATAGACGTGAAGAGTATTGACACCAAAAATGCTGATCGCGACGGCCACCTTAAAACGGGAGATTTCTTTGATGCAGATAGTCACCCTGAAATCAGTTTTTCATCGACAGAATGGAATAGAGTAGGAGAGGATGAGTTTGAATTAGTGGGTAATTTAACCATGAAGGGCGTAACAAAGCCGGTTAAATTAAAAGCCGAATTTGGTGGCATTGAGAAAGATGCTTACGGAAATACAAAAGCTGGATTTGAAATTACTGGCAAAATAAACCGTAAAGAGTTTGGTCTGACCTACAACTCCCTAACTGAGACAGGCGGACTAGCCTTAGGTGAAGAAATTAAATTAGTCAGCAATTTACAATTAGCTAAACAAGCTTAGTAGAAGTCATCAGCTTCAAATTGATGATTTCTATTCTGATAAATAAAAAACGCCAAGATATTTATATAATGGCGTTTTTGTTATTTAACTCCATGCTTAGAATAGGATAGGGCTTTCCTAAGTCATCCGTTATTGAACGGTCGTTTACCACAAATCCCATATGTTTGTAAAATCCCACGGCCTGTTCGTTTTGTTCATTCACATCAACATATTTCATCCCTTTTTCATCTATTGCAAACTGTAGCAGCTTTTTGCCGATACCTAAACCTCTAGCAGCTGAATGTATAAAAAGCATTTGTATCGATTGTTGAGACAATCCCAAAAAACCAAGTAACGTCTCCTTCCGGTCCCGATATCCGTAGAGATCAACAGCATCTAAGTACTCATCAAAAATTTTCTGTTTGTAAAATAGAATATCCTCCTCCTTAAGGAAATCATGGGTGGCTCTTACAGCATTTTCCCAAACCTGAATTATTTGCTCATAATGTTCCTTTCTTAATACGACAATCATAAATATTAGACCTTAGAACTAGCAAAATTAGCTTTTTTATTACGTATGCTGAAACCTAATAAACCACTGATGATGGCATTTACACCTCTAAAAATTCTTTATATTAGTCGTCCAATTTATTATGAATAGAATAGATCGTTTGTTTGGTATAGTCACGCTGCTGCAATCGCGCAAATACGTAGGAGTAGAAATGATAGCTGAAAAATTTGAAATCAGTACAAGAACTGTATACAGAGACATACGGGCTATTAACGAACAGGGTGTACCTATCAGTTTTGAAGCGGGTAGAGGTTATTTTATTGTTCAAGGTTATTTTTTGCCACCTATTTCTTTCAATAATGAAGAAGCCAATGCCCTGGTGTTAATGGAACGTTTCTTGAGCGGTTTTGCGGATAAGTCTATCCAAAAACACTATATTTCTGCTTTAACTAAGGTTAAAAATGTGATGAGGAGCCAGCAAAAAGAGCAACTAGAATTTCTAAACGACAACATAAAACTACAAATACCAGCAAGGCTCTCCAATGATTTTGAATATCTTTCTACTATCCAAAATACGATTGCAAAGAGGCTGATTTTAAAAATCGATTACGAAAAGGAAAATGGAGAACATAGTTGCAGGGAAGTAGAACCAATTGGCTTGGTATTTTATGCCTTTAGCTGGCATTTGATTGCTTGGTGCCATCTCCGTAAAGACTATAGAGATTTTAAGGTGTCTAGAATAAAAAAGCTTTTAGACACACAGATAGCCTTTAGAAAATCAGATCACGCGCCACTTGCCGAATTCATGAAAAAACTACCAGTGGATTATTAGCTGCAAGTAGCAAGACCATATTAGTTGTGAGTTGTCAGTTACGGGTTGTGAGCATCAAAGTAGCTAGACACTGCTTAAGCGTTGCTGATTATTCGTTTAGCCTAAATTACTAGTCACTATTCAACTATTTAACTATTTAACTACTATACTCTTTAATTCGCTTTAAGCTTTCTGCTTTTCGCTAAATCCATCATTCATCAATCATAATAACACGTTCCAAAACTTTCTGAATCGCCTGCTCAATAACCTTATTTGGCTGCTTACTAAACTCAAAGTTTACACGGCTGGCTAATATTGCATTGATAGAAAGGGCACGATGCCCTAAAGCATTGGCTAAGCCATAAATACCTGCCGTTTCCATCTCCAAATTTGTGATTACTTGCCCTTTATAGCTAAAGCGGATCATTTTTTCCAATAGATTGCTGTGCATCTGCTTGGCACGTGTATTTCGTCCTTGCGGCGCATAAAAACCGGGAGCGGTAAGCGTAATTCCTGTAGGTAAATCAAAAGCAATTTTCGAGTTAAGATAACTGGAACAGGCTTCTATATAAGCATTTAAATTATCTGACTTGAAATAATTGTTTACGTAAGCAACCAACGCTGGATCTGTTTGCTGCCTATCGCCTTGATAGTAATGCATTAAGCTGTCCAATCCAATCGCATGAGAAGAGACAAGCAAAGAGCCCATGGGCAGATTTGGCTGTAGGGATCCTGAAGTACCAATTCGAATGAAGTTTAAGGTCGTAGCCCTTTCTTTCTCGGTGCGGGTGTCAAGATTTATATTCACTAAAGCATCCAATTCATTGACAACAATATCAATATTATCCGTGCCAATTCCAGTAGAGATAACACTAATCCTCCTTTTGCCTATGTATCCCGTGTGTGTTATAAATTCCCGTTTTCCTTTTTTCAGCTCAATCCGATCAAAATATTTGCTTACCTCGGCAACTCTATCCGGATCGCCCACGGTAATAATCGTAGAGGCAATGTCATGGGGCAATAAGTTGAGATGATAAATGCTCCCATCTTGGTTCAAAATGAGATCTGTTTCTGATATTGTGCGTACCATAATGCTATATAGTACGTAAATAAGTAACTTTTAAACCTTCCAAATTAGTTAACTTAGCTATTGTGTGATTTACCTGTGTTTGCCTAATTTCAAATGTAAGTGAGCAGCTTACTTCAAAATCCTGTTTTAAAATAGTTAACTGATCTTCCTTCATGATGCGCATCACATCATTCATTTGCAGATAGTCGAAGCGCAACTGGTAAACATCATTAACAGTCCGCTCTACAATGGTCGCCGCTCCAAGTGCTTCCTGACTAGCCGTTTTGTAAGCATTGATCAAACCGGGTACACCTAATAAGGTTCCGCCGAAATAACGTACTACTATTATTAGAACATTGGTCAGATCATTAGATAAGAGCATGTTTAAAATAGGCCTGCCAGCCGTTCCCGATGGCTCGCCATCATCATTTAATCGATATATAGAGCGATCAGTAGTTAATCGGTATGCCCAACAATGGTGCCTGGCCTTGGGATGTAAGGTCTTCACGTCGCTTATCAATTGCTTTAAATCGTCCGCATCCCGGAAGGGATATGCGTAGGCGATAAATTTACTTCCTTTATCTTTAAATTGACCTTCTGAAGGGCTTTCAATTGTCTTATAAGTATCTTCAAATAAATTCATAAAATTTCTTCGCTCGCGGCTTATAACAATCCGATAATCAGTACGGAAACAACGGCTAGGAGTAATCCGACTTTATTTAAGGTAGATAATTTTTCTCTAAATAACAATAAGCCTACTAAGGCTCCTACGATGATAACGCCAATATTCATGGCAGAAAAAACCATTGACGGGTTATCTGGCAAAGCTTGATGGGCTTTCATATAAAAAATGATATTACCGAAATTAAATAGCCCCAATATTAATCCCCACAAAGTACCCGAAAGTGAAAACTGCATCTTTCTTGCAAATGCTAAATAGGCAATGTATAGGAAGGAGAGTACTGTACACAGAACAAATACAATAAATATAGACGTCCGGTAGGACACTTCTTGGTATTGGGCGATATGCTTAAATAAAATATCAATAATTCCCATTCCAAAAAACACCAATAAAGGGTAAAGCCAATTGCTCATACCAATCTTATTTTTTAGGGCCGACCCCGATTGTTGCTGCCATTTAATAGAGCAGATAATCGCAGCGAAGCCTACCCCTATACCCACAAGTTTCAGTGCTTGCGGATGTTCGCCGAAAATTAAAAAAGCAGCGAGCAGAGGAATAAACAGCGATAAACGTTGCGCAATTTCCGTCCGTACAATACCCGTATATCGTATAGAAGCTGCTATAATGACAAACAGTGCAGGCAATAAAACACCTAAAATGACATAGCTTATAATCGGAGCTTCGGACAGTGAAAAGGCACTCATATCGGGCTTCAAATAGTGATAACTTAAAAGTACCGCTACCGGATAATTCCAAGCAATCATCTGCATAACATTTACAGAATAGCGTCTGGCCAATTTAATGATAACGGAAACCGTTACACTGCATAAAACACTTAACAGTACGAGAAGCATTAATGATTAAAATAAGTTGTAAGCATGTCTTTTCCAATTTTCTCTTCTTTCTGAGGAATATTCTTCAACTCAGGAGCTTTTATTCCATCCTCCCAATAAATAGGAGCCTTAAATACACGGGCCTCGTCCCACAGGCCAGCATCAATAAATAACTGAAGCGTTTTTGCACCGCCTTCAATAATCAGCGATTGAACATCCATTAAATGCAATTGAAACAAAATGTTTTGGGGCAGGTATAAGTCAAAATTCTCTAACGCAACGTATTTAAGCTTATTATTCCATTCGGTTTTCTCCGCATTAAATATAACTGTTTCGATCTCTCCATCGAACAGATGTAAGGTATGCGACAGGGACAGGTGCTTATCTATGACTATCCGTTTCGGATTTCTCCCTTTCCAATCACGTACATTCAGTTGCGGATTATCTATTCTGGCAGTATTTGTTCCTACTAATACAGCATCCTCTTCACTCCGCCATCTGTGAGCAAGCATCTTGGCAGCCGTACCCGATATCCATTGCTGCGATTGATCTTTTGGTGCAAAGTAATTATTTACAGTCTGTGCCCATTTAAGTATAATGTAGGGCCGGTGCTCCCTTACCCGCGTCAAAAAACGCCTGTTCATAAAGGCTGCATCTTCTGCTAGCACATCCTCTATTATTTCAATGCCGGCATCCTTTAATTTCGCAATACCTTGCCCGTTAACCCTTTCAAAAGGATCCCGACAAGCAATCACCACTTTCGGAATTCGATATTTCACAATTAAATCCGCACAAGGTGGGGTTTTCCCATAGTGTGAACAGGGTTCAAGGGTAACGTATAAAGTTGATTGTTTAAGAAGTTCTTCTCCATTTGGAAAGTTATTTAGAACGTCGAGAATAGCACGGGGCTCGGCATGGGGCTCTCCATATTTAGCATGCCAACCTTCACCAATAATTTTACCGTCATGAACCACCACTGCCCCAACCATGGGATTAGGACTTACCGATCCTTTTCCCAGTTCGGCAAGCTCAATGGCACGTTGCATATAGATTTTATGATTAGGCATGTACAAACCTAAACATTTTATCTTATCTCTGCTAAAGCGCCTGTTTTTTTGACAATAGTTAAATATACTATCAATGACGTATTACTTTTTTCCGCAAAAAGTAACAAAAACTCCTGGCTTCAAATCTTCTTTCAAAGTTTCTACAGTTACTTAGCTTTTACTACCCGAAGATTTGGAGGCCAGTTTTTTGCTGACGAATGGCAATTCCTTCAAGACGATACCAAGGGAATACAACTAATTGTCATCTATACTCGTTTGTTTTGTTAAAATCTATTGTTTCGTACCACGAACAACCAATAACAACCTGCATCTTGATACTTGGGTCTTATTTCTTGATACTAATAACGAATAACCAACAACGGATAACTAATAACGTTGTTTATAAAATCAATTTTCCATAAATTTGTATTATGGAAGCTCTAATTGTAGAACCAAAAAACAGAAAGCAACTCGCTGCTTTAAAGGCTGTATTGAAAGCCTTAGATATTAATTTCAGAAAAGAGTCAGAAAACGCCTATAACCCTAGCTTTACTAAAAAGATTTTGGATGGCAGAGAAGACGTTAAACACGGGAAAGGTGTAAAAGTAGATGTAAACAATCTATGGAGGTAATCTTCACACCTCAAGCGTACGAAGATTTAAAGTTTTGGAAAAAGACTGGTAATAGAACTATCCAGAAAAAAATAGAGAAACTAATTCTCGCTATAAAAGAGAGTCCCTTCAAGGGAGAATTGGAAAACCTGAACCTTTAAAATATGAACTAACGGGGTCCTGGTCTCGTAGAATAGACAAAGAACATCGTATTATTTACGAAATATATGAAAAGAATACAATTATTATTTTAGAGATACAATCACTCCGGGGACATTATAAATAACAGTATACTCATTCATAAATTTCCCAACCAAATATAGTCTTGCTACTTGTGTCTTACGTCTTGTTACTTTCATAACGTTAGTCACTCTTAACATTCACAACTAATCTAGTCTTGATACGCACAACTCGTAACTCACAACTAATTTGGTCTTACGTCTTGCTACTATTAACTAATAACTATTTTCGTAAGTTTGCAGCATTAATAGCATATGCAGCTCAATAAAATTCACCAACAGTTTTTAGATAAGCTTATACCCCTATACGATTCCTCAGAAGCAGAAAGCCTGTTTTTTGAGGTTATACAATATGCATTCAAGTACAATAGAGCAACTTACTCACTTAATAAGCATATTGATATTGCAGGGGATAAAGAAGAACAAATAAACGCCATTTTAAAGCGTTTGACAGAAGGGGAGCCCCTACAGTATATTCTCGGATGTGCTTGGTTTATGGGTCTTCCGTTAAAGGTGAATAACAAAGTGCTTATTCCACGGCCGGAAACGGAAGAACTGGTTGATTTGATTATCAACGATTATCAGCATGTTTCTCATACTCCGTTAGAAATAATTGATGTTGGAACAGGCAGTGGATGTATACCGATCGCCTTGAAAAAGTACTTAAAGGAAGCACATTTACATGCACTTGACGTCTCCAAAGACGCTTTGGAAATAGCTAAACAAAACGCGATGGATCATCATACTCCCATCAACTTCATATTAGCAGACATATTGGAATGGGATCTTATCTTTCAGGACGATATGAAATTCGATGTCATTGTCAGCAATCCACCCTATATACCACCCAGTGAACAAGAAGCAATACATAGCAACGTTCTTCAATATGAGCCCCATTTAGCGCTCTTCGTGGAAGAAAAAGCACCCTTATTGTTTTATGAAACCATTGCCTCCTTTGCCTTAATACATCTAAAAAAAAGTGGGACCCTCTATTTTGAAATCAACAGAAACTACGGTAAGGAAGTATTAGATTTATTACAAAAGAAAGGATTTCAACACGTATTTCTTTTGCAGGACATGCAAGGTGCAGACAGAATGATAAAGGCTTCTTTATAGACCGTGGCTAAGAAAAGAAAAAGAACGAAAACGACTACGCCATGGAAGTGGATACTATTGATTATCTGCGTTATCGGATTGTTATCCGTTGTAATTGTTAATCACTATCTCGCTAGCAAGGCAACGCATTTCGGCATTCATATACCAGATGGCTTTCATACGCACGGCATTGATATCTCTCAATATCAGGGAAAAATCGACTGGGAGAAAGCTTGCACACCCCAGGATAGCGATATTCATATTTCCTTTGTCTTTATGCGCGCTACCATGGGTATGCGAACAGATAAAAAATTTAAATTCAACTGGCAGGAAGCAAAGAAACATGGATTAAAAAGAGGGGCTTATCTCTATTTTCACCCAAATAAAGATGGCATTAGGCAGGCCGATTTATTTATTAAAAGGGTGGGTTCCCTCGAGGGCTGCTTAGCACCCGTGGTGGATATAGAGCAGACGCAGCATACCAATAGCAAAACTATGAAACAAAGGCTCCAAGCATGCTTAGATCGATTACATAATTATTATGGCATAAGGCCTATTCTATATACATATACCACCTTCTATCGTGATTTTTTGGGAGCTGATTTCGATAAGTATCCCTTATGGATTGCCCATTATGAGCGTGACGAGAAACCTGATTATCTTTCCAGACCCTGGGATATTTGGCAACATAGCGAACGTGGTAGGATTGCGGGCATATCTGAATATGTTGATTTTAACGTGCTGAACTGTAAGAATGGCATTATGCCCTGCGAAGTTTGTGGGGAGGGAGATTAGCTACTCGTTATTGGTTGTTAGTTATTCGTTATTAGTAGTGCGTTATGAGCCATTTGTATTAACGTCCTTGTATATCGACCCGTCATTATAAACCTCGCTGCCGTTATTAGGTATAATGGAATATAGATTAGTCGAAGGAGAAACACTCATTAAGGATAAAATCGGCCTCATTCCGAGTACTAGGGATTGTAAAGCACAGGATTGGTTATTTGTTAATGATTGTTAGTGTTGGTTGCGAGTGATGAATAATCTGAGGCTCCCGCGTCTTGGCCCGAACGGCCTCATGTAATAAGCGTTAAAAAAAGTATTTCGGATGAGATAGCGATGTTTTATGACAAGTGTAGCACAGCGCAACGTCTTCATGAAACACGTGAGGGAAATACTTTTTCGCTTAGAACATGTAGCCTTGATCCTTTTGTTTCTTTTCCCCTTGATGGGAAAAGAAAATGAATTTACTCAAATCAGGTTTTACCTTCTTTTCCCTTTTCAATTCATGTTCATATATCAATTTCCCTATGTTCTTTAAAAAAGGATAGGTTACTTCCTCATATTCATAAACCCCATCATTATAAATCTCATTATTATTAGACTGAACCACAGCCGCTAATAGAAATTCAACACCATTTTCGAAATCTACTATATACGCGTTATCTATATTAAAGCCATATGAGTCGCCATATTTATTAAAACTCCGGATGGCACCATCGGGATTAAGGTTTTTTTCCCTACCAAAGAAAAGAAGTTTACTATAAGCTGGCCAAAACTCCTTGCTGCTGTACTTGGGATAGTCGACTTCCTGTGGAAAGCGTGACATATAATAATAAATAAACTGGTAGTCGGCCTTTGTTAAATGGAAGCGTTCTTTCTTTGGGAAAGCTTCGGGAAACAATAACTTTTTCATGATCAGCTGCTGATCTGTCAGCGGATAGACATTCAATCCTTCAAAACTATAGGGTTTTAGAACAAGACTATCGTTAGCATCCATATAAGCGCGACCGCGTATTACATTCTGAAGATCTATTGGATAATCTTTCGGATCGTACTGTGCGTCTTGCTGATAGCGGATCTTATCATCTTGATAAAAGGTGATTGGATTCGTATGTTTTGCCCATTCCCCCTTATCGCCTATAGCCAACCTATTAACAATCCGGCTGTGTGTAGCACCATGTTTCTGAAGTTTTTTATTGATTTCCGCTCTGCCGATAAACTCGAATAAACGGTTAAAGGCATCGTTATCGCTGGTGAGGAGAATTTTTTTGATATAATGCCCTATGCTAGGCAGACCATTTGGAGATGAGCTATCTGTCATTACAGGCGTTTGCTTTTCCCAAGCACTATCAATCTTTAAAGCAGTTTCTTTAGTAAGGCTTTTGATGTCGAGCTCATTAATTTTTTCTAAGGCAAAAATAGTAGCGGGAAGCTTTACGGTACTGGCAGGGTAGAAGTACCAGCGAGGATCTAAGCGATAGCTATAACTGGTAAAGTGAGGAACATTATGTTTGTCACGATCGATCTGCGTATAAATGAGCTGCACTTGTTTTAGTTGAGGGTCGTCAAGGACGGCCTTAAAGAGTTCCGGATGACTTTCAATAAGGTTTTTTAGAAAAATAGTGTCGGTTTGTTGGGCATAAGATTTTGCTATAAACATGGCAAAGACTACGAAAAAAAAAGACCTCATAATGTTCCGGTTTTGTGCAGGTAATTTAATAAATCTCTCAGAAATAAGGAAGCATTGTGAGGAGTCCTTAAAAATAGTAAACAAGATGTAAAATACGATGATTACATAGCTCTTGAAAACAGCTAAGAACCGCCAAACCTCCTGAAAATATATGTTAAATTCACCATAACGTAATTACCTAAAAAGTTTGTCCTTTGCGTTTCACTATAAGACTCATTAAAAGTTCTTTGCTCGTTACGGTAGTTATTAAAAATATCATATGCCAAGACCGATAACATTAAATTTTTAACAACTTTTGTTTCAAAGCCTACATTGCATAGTAAGAAACTAGTTTTACTATTTTCTGTTCCACCACCAATTCGCCTGTATTCTATATTTGATGAAAATCTACTATTTGAACCGTAATTGTGGTTAAGGTTGAGTAATAACCGATGATTTATTATATTACTATACGAATTGAAAGAAGCGTTATCAAAGCTTATCTGATAGGAAATTGAAGAGCTATTTATCGTCCTATTTCCTAATTCAATTTTAAAATTTGTTGAGTTTAGTTGATTTTTTGTTTCAATTGCGTCTATCAACATAGGATATTCACGAATCATATTTGACAACTCTAAGTCCAAGAGCCAGCCCTTTTTAAAAAAAGGAAAATTCGCTGAAATTGAATTACGAATAGATTTCGCATTCCCGAAATTGATAAATTTAAACACCTGACTTCCAGACGGTAGAATCAGATTTTCTGAAACCACGGAATCGCGTTGAAGATTTAATATAGAATTGGTTATCCTATTATTTACAAATTCGATTTCACTCATGAAATTCATTCTCAATTGGCTCGATGTATTTAGAAAGGTATAACCAATATTTAGTCTGTTATTTACTTGTGGATTTAAAGTTGTATTGCCAGAATAAATATTTAAAGGATTTTCTACGTAAACAAATTCCTGCAATTGTTGAATGCTAGGAATATTGTTGTTATGTGTGTAAGATAATGTGAAATTTTTATCAGCAGCAATTGTATAACTAGAATTTACAAGTGCATTCAGGTAACTAAATCGTCTTTCCGGCAACATATCAGCATATAAAAAATCCGAAAAGAAACCGATATTACTAGCAAACATAAAACGATTGTTAGAAAAGTTGATGTTTCCATAAGCTTTATGAGTCTTTTGTTTCCATTTAGTATTATTGGAAAGAACACTATCAACGTCAGAGCCCGAAAGTGTTGAATCACTCAAGCTGATCGATTCATTGCGAAGTAAATAATTTGACTTAAGCCTTTCATAAGCTAAATAACCCTTTACACCTTTATTAAACAAATGTGAATAAACTATTTTAACGCTTTCATTTCTACTAATCGTCCGCATGTTTTGTGAATAAGCCGCTAATCTAGAAGAATTGGGCTTCAATCTATCAAAAGTTTCGTTGGTTAACGAACTATTATTCTCATCCCTATGCATATTGTAGGAAATACCTATATTGCTTTTTCCTGGTTTGATTATCCTACTTAGTATAGCTTTACCTTCCAGAAGCATGGCGTCACCTTTCATGGAGCTATTATTTCTAGTGGAACTGGAGAGGCTATCATCGATTGAATTGTCAAAAGTCGAACTTGACGTTTGCCTGATCTTAGCCATATTTATTTTGGGTTCGATCATAATTTTTGTCTTTGTTGGGCGACTATTATACAGTCTAAGTGAAATAATATTAGCTGGACTGGAGGTAGAAGACAACTTAGTTTCTCTATTCTTAAGCTGATCTAACTCAGCAGAAAACAAACTTCTTTCTTTATAGGTTTCAATTTCGCCCTTATCTTGTTTAATGATCGCTTCCATATCGACATTAAAATAATTAAAAACGTCCCCGTTAAAGTTTACGTTTAAAGATCTTTTTCTAACCTTCGGATTTGAGACTGAACCGGACCTCAGCAGTGAAGAGTAGGTATTTACTTCGTCATTAATATTATTATTATTGAGTATTGCAGAGAATCTTTTTTTGCCTCTAAATAGGTTAAATTCGGTATTAGTCTTATATGTTCTAGATGATCCGATACCGGCTATTTGTCTTCCAAATACTCCGTTTTTCATATCGTCTTTTAAAACGACATTAATTTCCTTTTGTCTTTCACCAGAATCATACCCCATGAAAGAATCTTCCTCGTTCATTCCATCAACTAATTGTATCTTTTTAATCGCTTCAGCTGGTAATATTTTAAATAAAGTCATTGGGTCAGAAGTAAAAAAGGGTCTCCCGTCAACGGTAACTTTCACAACTTCTTGCCCATTAGAAAAGATCTTGCCATCTTTCAATTTAATCTCAGAAAGAAGAAAAAGCGCTTCGTAAGCATCAATATTTTTTCCATATTTAATGTGAGATAGTTCATAGTCAATCGTATCACCTTTTAACTTCCTAATTGGTGCATCAACCTCAATATCAACTTCTTCTAAACCCTTAGTTACAGGCACCAACAGGACGATAAATTTATTATCTATCTTAAATTTGTTTTTTTTTAAAACTACCGTTTTGTAAGTTAGATGTGAAAGTTGCATGCTTTTGATCTGTTCAACGTCAACTAAAGAGAGTTTAAATTCACCCTTCGCATCGGACACAGTTTTAACCGAAACACCATTTTCAGGATGAACGATTATATTAGCACCAAGTATAG
>DATMSZ010000113.1:0-4018 GCA_035565175.1 Pseudosphingobacterium sp. | reverse complement strand
TTGGCAAGTTGTTGTTTAGAAAAAAATAATAGTTGGATCAAAAATAAAAAAAGGGCGTCTTCAAAAAGACGCCCATATTATAGAATTTAATAAGCTGTTTTAAATTAATCAACGAAGTTATTAGCCCAAGTTGACCAATCCGGACGAGCAGCACCATTACCAGCGCCGGTAGCAGTGTTATCTTCAACGAAGGTTCCGGCTGTAGATGATTTCTCTCTAATATTATCGAATTTCACCTTTTGCAAAGGATTAGAAGTAAAGAAATCAATCGCCTCAGCTCCATTTGTGTTAATTCCAAAACCGGAAGAAGAAACAAAATCCTTTAGATAGACATTAGTGAAGGAGGCATGCGTTCCAACGCGAAGCATGATACCTGCTTCACTAGTTGCTGATGGGTTATTTCTTCCGATCAGGGTTAAATTTTGAATAGTAGGATTAGATAAAGGTTCTATCGTTGCATTATCTCCAGAATTATTTGCTTCAATACCTCTACTATCACTTGATGCATTGGTTGCTAATGACTGATCTGCATATAAGTTAGTTGCAGTACCTACCCATCCATCTGTCCAGTCAAACGAATCGTCTTGGGCACCTAACACCGTTAGGTTACTAACATTTACAGATCCACCAAACCACTCTACACCATCATCAGCAACCTGATTAATGAAGATGTCGCTTATTTTCGTTCCAGATCCAACCGCGTATAGCGTTAATCCATTAAACTCCTTTTCTCCAGTGATAATATTACCTGAATGCTCGATAATTACATGCGAAAGAACGCCGGAATTATCAGCCGCATCTGTCCCACCATATTTCAGCCCTGTCACTTCAGCTTCTACGTTTGTGCCAGCATTTGTTATGCCTTTACCACATATAACAATTCCCCCCCATTGACCAGCAGCAGGTTGAGCGGCACCAGATCTAAAGATAATTGGACTACTTGTGGTACCCTCTGCCATTATTTTTCCTCCCATTTCAACAGCTAAAAAAGCTGTACTCGGAGAACTTTCGCTATATTCAGCTTTGATAATAGCACCAGGCTCGATAGTTAGCGTAGCACCAGGTTTAACATAGACAGCACCACGTAGCGTATATTCTTTCCCGCTATTAATAGTTGCATCACTTGTGATGTTTCCACTAATGACACCATCCTTAAAAGGATCATTATCTGGGGTAGGATTATTGTCATCGTCACTACTGCACGCAGCAAGCATAGTGCCTGCGATAAACATACTTAGAAATAATTTTTTCATAATGAGAATTTTGAATGATTGATTTACTATTATTTGTTTTTTTATTTTTTAAGCAATTTGTATTTTATTCCAATTCCTAAATCCAGTCCACGTTTGTATGAGTAAACATTGATAGGCCCATCACTATTTTCCTGTTCCATATTAATACGGCTATTAGTTAAATTATTAATTTTAAAATTTGCCTCCCATCGAGAACCTATTTCTGCACCTGCCACAAAATTTATTGTAGGATATCCCTTTTCTACGATATTTCCTTTTGCTCGATTGCCTAGAGAGAATATACGGTCATAGAAATAGTTTCCGACGAGCGAAATTGTGGGCTTAACTCCATTCCAATCTGTTTTATAGGTTAGATCTGCATTCGCTAAAAAGGGTGAAGCGCCTTGTAAACGATCGTGATCTGTATTGAAATTCACACTGATATCATTGTTGGTTTCCTCCAATACCTTTTCAGCATCAAGTTGTTGATAAGAATACATATAGGTAAGATTGATTCCACCAGACAAACTCTCGGTAATATTCTTACGAGCCTCCAACTCAATACCTGCTACGTACGCATAATCACCAGCGTTCACAAAAGATATCATATTAGGGTCTGCCCCATTTATACGCAACTGACTAATCGGATTAGATATATACTTTCCAAATAACCCAATAGCCAATACCTCATTGATTGTCGGGAATTTTTCCCATTTCAGATCCAAATTGTAGTTATCCGCCGCCTTCAAATTTGGGTTCCCTCTTGTATACATTGTGACATCCTCATAACCAAAAGGAGCCTTTTCTAAAAATTGAGGAAGGGTGTATGATTTGCTAGCCGCCACTCGCAAATTTTGGTTGTCTGACAACGCATATTTTAATGTTGCCTCTGGCAATATAAAAAGCTTATCAATCTTGGCATCATCAAAATCTATATTTGGAGTCGGGATATTCACCTCCCAGGTCATTTTTTGCAATACTTTATCAGCTCTAAGACCTAAAGTATATGTTAGCCGATCATTTGGGCTGTGTTCGAAATTTAAATATCCTCCATGTAACTGAAGATCGACATCGTAGACCCAAGGTGCTAAACTTATACCTCTTGCGGTAGTAATCGTGAAAGTACCGTTCACCGCATTACGGGAGAAATTACTTGAGTTAATAAAATCATCAATATTGCTAGGGTCAGCAACAATATTAGGTGAGTTCACACGCATATTAAATTGGGTAGCTTCGAAATTTCTTTTCTTAGCTCTTCCCGTATAGCCAAGTGTCAATTTACCTTTGTAATTACCCTGCTCATCCGCCAGAACTTTATACGTTAATGCAGCTCTTCCTGCCCATTCCTTCTCATTAATATATTGGTAAAATCGATTATTGGCGCTTGATGCTGCGCCACTGTAAATGAAACCGTCGCCGCTATTGTTTTCAGTAATTTCATTTGTAATTCGGTCAGGCATATCGGCGTCAACTTTACCGTATGAAGCACCCCAATCTAAGTTCAAGCGCTCATTGAATTGATGTTCTCCAAGTAGCTGATTCAAGAAAAGTTTATTTTGTTGAGTAAGGGTTTGCCGCGTGAAAGTATTATTTGTTGCCCCTTGCCCATCAAGGAAAAAATACTCGTTCACAGAGCTTGACGATCCATTTATAAAGATACTATTCCACTTAATCAAATTTTTCGAATTTAACCGATAAGCTAGATTAAGCATACCAGTTGTGTTAGTATGATAGCCATACTTTTTTATATCGAAGTAATCAGCAATAACATTATTCTTAGTTTCACCGACAATCTTTTCTGACCCCTCTCTAAAACTAAAATCACTACTTTGTGAAGCTGTAGCAAATAAATTTATTCTACCTTCTTTTCCTACCGCGAAACTAGTTCCGCCACTCAACGAAAAATCAAAGTTGAATGGTCTATTAATCGTTTTAGGGGTCCACCGATTATCGAAAGTATATTCCTGGATTGTATTTGGCATTTTTGCATTGTAAAAACCAAATCTATTCCAGCCATCTGCTCGCTTAAAACCAGATTTGAACGCTCCAGTATTGATACCGCCACCAATTCCAATACTTAATTCAGATGGTCCAGTGTGCTCTTTCGATAAGATGTTAACCGTCGCACCACCAACATCGCCGTAGTCATCTGCTGTATAAATCTTGCTTATTCCGATAGATTGAATCACATCGGTACCAAATAAATCTAATGATATATTCTTGCTAGTTGGTTCATTTGAGGGAAGTGGTAAACCATTTAATAAGGTATTATTGTAACGATCGCCTAAACCACGTACAAATACTCCACTGGTACCTTCCTGCTTAGCTATACCAGTTACTTTGGTAATGGCCACCGCTGCATTGCTTATTCCTTTGCGTCCCATTTCCTGTGCGCCGATACTTTGTGTGATGACAGCAGAATTCATCTGCTTTCTTAATAAAGACGATTCCGTATCTTTCCGCACCTCGCCAGTAATCACCACATCATCCAACATTTGTGCGTCGGAGGCCATAGCCACACTTAGGTTAATGTTATTACCTGCCTTTACACTGATCGTATCTCTTAAAGTTTGGTAACCTACATAACTGAAAACTAAAACATGAGTACCGGGATTCAGTTCTATTTTAAACTTTCCGTTAATATCTGTATTGGCGCCCTGTTTGGTTCCTTGTACTATAATAGAAACCGCGGGCATGGTTTCATTATTTGCAGAAGCGTCGGTTACAACGCCTTCAACAATTCCCTTTTGTTGGCTATATGCCATAGAACTGCCTAATAAAAGAGC
>DATMSZ010000112.1:0-9286 GCA_035565175.1 Pseudosphingobacterium sp. | reverse complement strand
GGGAAATTGCGTCTTCAAAATTCAATTTATCTGCTTTGACAAATTTCTTTTCTAAATTGTTTATGGCTTTACAAAGTCTTGCTTTTATAGCCTCCGCACTGGGTCTTAATGTGGGGTCAATTTTACTTGCCCTATCCTTTATTTTATCAAATATTTCTTCCATCTCCACCCACTCATCATTTAAATTTAAACGATGTTTTGAATGTATTCTTACATACTCTTTTTTAAGTAAATCGGCGTCCTTAAAAATACTTTTAAAGGTAAGATTCAGGCGAAATATTTTATAATCAAGATGACCGTTAGATATAATAGCGGAGTTGCGGGGTAAAAGGATAGGGAATGTTACCTTATAATAGTCGAAGTTACTTTTTAATTGTAGCCAATAAACGATTTCAGACCCTCCCCCAATATAACATAGATTCGGCAGTAATATTTCTTGATATAAGGGACGCATCACAACATTTGGACTAAAGCGTTCTGGGTGATCGTCTATCTCCTTTAAAAGCTCTTCTTTGGAGAATGTCAGGTTATGGTGTAATACTTGGAAGTCCCCTTCTTTTGTCTCTACTATTCGCTCACGAAAGTCATCCGTTAAATAGAAAAAATTAATTTCGCGCGCGTGGACTTGTGTTTCAAAGCCTTCCTTTTCCAAAGCTTGCGTCGTTTTAACAATCTCACGAAAGCTATTTTGCTCAAGAATATCTTGTTTGATGTAGGGTGAGAAAATTCTCTTTAGAGAGGAATCGTCAGCATCCAGAACCACCAAACCATACTTGCCGAAAATACCATTTACTAAATAACGGGTTGCATCTGCTAAGTTGGTGTGATTCAAGTACGCTTCCTCCACTAATTTGGCAAGTTTATCGGAGTTATGAGAAAGACCCAGTAATTTTTTATATTTTTTTACGGTACGAGCCATCGATATCGTTTCCATCCGCCCGGTGGCCGCTTGTGCTGGAATATCCCATTTAATGATTTCACCTTGAAGCTGTGTGTGGTTTATTTCGGCGAAGTCATGGTCTTCTGTGGCCATCCAGTAAATTGGAACAAAATTATAAGTAGGATATTTTTCTTTGAGCTCTTTGCACAATTTGATGGTGCTTACTATCTTGAAAATAAAGTAGAGTGGACCGGTAAAAATGTTCAATTGATGACCAGTAGTAACTGTAAAAGTATTTTGCTCTGCCAATGAGGCAATGTTTTGATGAACTTCTACTTGCTTATTTTCCAGTGATTTGTACTGTTCCAGAAGCGTATTTACAAGTGTAGAGCGATCTATTGTATCCCCTTTTTTTTGCAGTATTTGCTTTTCAAATCCGTCAAAATTTGGTTGGTTACCTAAAAAAGGGGCTAACTTTTCGTTATTAGCCACATATGATAAAAGGGTCTCGGAGAAACTATTTGTGTCTTTATAATTAATGTAACTTGCCTTCATTCTTTTAGTCATTAGCTAGCTAAAACCTATGCTTGTAAACGCTATACCTCCACTTTAATTGTACCATAGAGATCAAAATCCTCTGCTCTGTCAATATGCACATCGACGAATCGGCCTACGGTGGCATAATTCTCAGTTAATGATATTAAAACCTCGTTGTCTACCTCCGGTGAGTCAAACTCTGTGCGACCAACAAAATAATTCTCTTCTGTTCTATCAATTAATACCTTGTAGGTATTGCCTACTTTCTCTTGATTGATTTCATAAGATATGTGCTGTTGAAGTTCCATGATCTGCTCCACTCGTGATTCTTTTTCTTCTTCCTGAACATTGTCTTCGAGGGAATAAGCATGCGTTTTCTCCTCATGCGAATAGGTAAAGCACCCCAATCTGTCAAACCTGGTTTCTTCTACCCATTGCATCATTTCTTCGAAGTCTTGATGCGTTTCTCCAGGATAGCCACAAATCAGTGTGGTACGCAGTGCAATAGTTGGTACTTTATCACGAATCTCGTTTACAAGATCGATCGTTTTCTGCTTTGTGATCCCGCGGCGCATTGATTTTAACATGTTATCAGAAATATGCTGTAAAGGCATGTCCAGGTATTTGCAGATATTACTGCGCTCATTCATTACATCTAAAACGTCTAATGGAAAGCCCGATGGGTATGCATACTGGAGCCGGATCCACTCTATGCCTTCCACGTCAGAAAGATGTTTTAGCAATTCGGAAAGATTTCGTTTTCCGTAGATATCCAAGCCATAATAAGTTAGGTCCTGCGCGATCAATATAAGTTCTTTTGTGCCATTCTTAGCAAGATATTTAGCTTCTTTGACAAGATCGTCGATGGATTTTGACACATGTTTGCCGCGCATAAGCGGTATCGCACAAAAAGAACAAGGACGGTTACACCCCTCGGCTATTTTAAAGTAAGCATAATGGCTAGGAGTGGTAAGCACCCGTTCACCTAATAATTCATACCGATAATTGGCACCTACTGTTGTTAAAAGTTCTTTTAAATCATTGGTGCCAAAATACGCATCTATGTTTGGTATTTCGGCCTGAAGTTCTGGCTTATAACGTTCCGATAAACATCCTGTGACGATTACTTTATCAAGTTTTCCTTCCTCTTTCAGCGCGCTATATTGAAGAATGGTATCAATAGATTCTTGTTTGGCATTATCGATGAAGCCACATGTATTGATAACAACGATGTCATCTTTTGTAATATTAGTAGCTTCATGTACTACTTCCATCTGATTTCCGCGAAGTTGTCCCATTAATATTTCACTATCATGGATGTTTTTTGAGCAACCTAATGTGATAACATTTACTCGCGGTTTAGAAGGGGTAATAATAGTTGGTTTCTTTGTTCTCATGCTATGCTCACGTCTCCTATTTGAATAAGGAGTTTACAAACTCTTTTTTATTAAATAATTGTAGGTCGTTGATGCTTTCTCCAACGCCAATGTATTTTACCGGGATTTTGAATTGATCGGATATACCAATCACCACACCCCCTTTGGCAGTTCCGTCTAATTTCGTCAAAGCTAAGGCGTTTACATCCGTAGCTTGCGTAAACTGTTTGCATTGTTCAATTGCGTTTTGACCAGTTGAAGCGTCTAAAACCAACAAAATCTCATGGGGCGCACCTGGTACAACCTTCTTCATAACATTTTTGATTTTAGTAAGCTCATTCATTAAGGCCAGCTTATTATGCAAACGTCCTGCAGTATCAATGATAACAACATCCTCCTGGTTAGCTACAGCCGATTGTACAGTATCAAAAGCAACGGAAGCTGGGTCGGAGCCCATTGACTGCGCCACCACCCGTACACCTACTCTTTCGCCCCAAAGTTTAATCTGCTCCACCGCGGCGGCCCTGAAGGTATCGGCGGCTCCAAGTACCACCTTGTTTCCTGCCTCTTTCAGTTTATGAGCAAGCTTTCCTATTGTAGTAGTTTTTCCTACACCATTAACGCCCACCACCATAATGACATATGGTTTATGATTTCCATATTCAAAAGTTTCAAAATCATTACTATTATTTTCAGCAAGCAACTCTTGTATTTCCTCCCGGAGGATTCCGTTTAGTTCCGAAGTATTGATATACTTATCGCGGGCTACGCGATCTTCAATGCGCTCGATAATCTTCAAGGTAGTGGTAACACCTACATCTGAAGTTACTAATACTTCTTCTAAGTCGTCCAACACTTCTTCATCAACGGTTGATTTTCCTACTACCGCTTTTGTGATTTTCGTGAAGAAGCCCTCTTTGGTTTTCTCTAAACCTTTATCTAGCGCTTCCTGCGCCTCGGGTGTCTGCTCTTTCTTCTTGAAAAAATCGAATAATCCCATAATTGTCTATATACGAGCGTCTGTATTTAAGTTGGTAAAGGTACTAATTTCGAGCTAAAATATTGTTTGCGCAATATCAAGATTTGCACGGCATTGACTTATTAAACACCAATGCCAATGCAGGGTGTCTCATTTTCCATTTTCTAAGTCGACAATCCGCTTTTGCAGTGCAGCAATGGTTACTTCTTGCGAACGAATGGTCGTTTCCTGAGAGGATATAACCTTTTTTAAGGTTTGAATGATTTCGCTTTTTAGTCTGAGCGACTCGCGAGGGAGAAAATCTTCTTGTGGTTCCTGCAAAATCTCTATCGTTTTCGACTCCCCTTTGCCGGTTATTAGCCAATCCGGTGAGTATTGGGGATAATTTTCAATTATCTTGACCAGCCATTTGCTTTGGATGTCTGTGCCATTGGCTAATGCTCTCGAAAAAACTCCTTTGCTAGCGCCTATTGAGGCTTCTAAAGCGGTAACACTGATTCCTTCTTGATCGGCTATTTCCTTGATTCGCTTTAGTATAGAATTCATAGATGTTAATTTTCTTCAAAATAATTTGATATGAAGAAAAATAGTTCTTAAATTTGATTTGTTGATGATAATTATTTCCGAACCGTTTTTCTAAAACCTAAAAGACATGAAAAATAAGCAAAAGAAATTGAAAGCTGAAAATTTTCGGTATATAAGCAAAGGTGTACTTAAAAATCCGATGATTTATATCAATGATTTTTTCGAATATCAGACCTCTATAGATCGTTGGATGCGCGATATTAGCCATACGGTAAACGCGAGTGCTTACCCTGAAATGGCTAGCCCGGGGATTGTTGATAACGGATACTATTGCAAACAGTTGATAGAGCATGTGGAAGTTGCTTATATCATTTATAAGCAATGCGGATTAAAAAAACAGCGGGAGCCATTGGTCTTTTTCAGGAAGCGAGATGATTATGACGCGTATTCCTCCCGTGGCGAGTACTCCTTTAATGGACAAATCAATCCTTCAGATGCGATAAGTAGGTTTTTTTATTCCAATCACTACAAAAATGGTACGAGACTTTTGATGATATGATGCTTTCATCTACTCATCCAGAGACTATCTATTACGATCAATTCGGTAGCAAGATTGCCGTTTTCCACGAACTGTTGCTCCGACTTGCGCAGGCCATGTATGTGATTTATCGAGAGGGTGGGCTTCCATTGCAGGTGCCATCCTATGTCATTGCTCAACCTACGGATGCCTTCAAAGGGAAAATGCCCCTTACCAAATTGGGAGAACTCATTCACAATATAATTGATAAACGGCAAGCGGAAGCTGCGGCTGAATTGGAATCGGTTTTCGAGAAGGCATATGGCGGGGTAGGGAAGGGGACTCAACTTTCAGAATAATTGTCCAACAATGACTAATTCTATGCAAGAATCTAAATCAAAACGCGTTTCCGTATGGTTATGGGACGAAGACTATCCACACTCGCTCAATGAAGAAGAACTGCGTACGCCGACATTGGTGTTGCGTGATGCATTCAGTCAATTTTCGTTAGCAGATTGTCAGTACTTATTATGGGAATGGCAGCATTGCCACTATCGCCCCTTTACGTTCACCTTTGGGGAAGGGCTGGTTACGCTCTTCCGCTTTCGGAAAATGTTAAATAAGCTGCTTGACGTGGCATGGTTGACCACGCGTGACGTAGACGATGGACATTTGTTCCGCGTATGCAAGGAGAAGACTACAGCTCATTTGTTTGATCATAATTATTTCATCGCCTTGAAAAAGGAAGATTTGCGTGATCTGCGCAGTAAGATGCAAATAATGCTGAGCGACGGAGTTGGACTGCAGTGGTGGAAGAATATTCTTTACCATTGGTGGGGAATGGGGGTTGATTATAGTCAACTGGATGACGGGGGGCGCACGAACCCCACAGATGAAATACCCCAGTTTATGCAACTGATTCTAATGATTGAAATACAATATGTACTGACTATGAGTTTAGATATAACCAAGGTGGAGAACCGCTTTGCTGCAGCTGCCTATCTTTCGAGAGAAGAAGGCCAGCACCCATTTAAAACATTAATGAAAATCTTTAGTAAATGGGAATATGATATGTTGAAAGAAAACCTTCGGAAGGTTCATGATTTCCTCGATGATGGGATGGAAGAAGGGTATTTGAGTATGCACAACGGCTTGATTCATACCCAACATAAGATGATTGCTTTGGGCGCTAAATTGGCGCGGGAAGACGGTGCCTATTTTCAAAGAGCGGATATTTTTACATTTACCTACGAAGAAGTTGGCTGTTTTTGGGAGCATGACCACTATATGCCGTTTCATCACCTAAGCATGAGCGAATATAAGGATCCGCTTATTACGTTGCGGAAATTTGATTTTGCTGAATTAAACCGTAAACTGCATGCTTATACCGCTTTTCTTGTAGAAAGAAACCGATTTGAACTGGACGATGAGTTGCTTGCCTTCAATGAATTATTCCAACAGTTGGAACGATTGCTGGAGACACTTTATCTTTTTATTTTACAACGTCTCCGAATTAGAAATTAAACCAATTGTTGATCTGTTATGATATTAAATATGCAACCAGGATTGATCGCCTTGGAATACAAGCGCGACATCCATACAATAGAAGATTTGAAGTCGTATTATTGGGAGTTTTTTGATGCCACGGGTTATGAACATCATTTGCTCCGCAATGAAAAGGTGTTTAAAACGGTGATTTCCAACGGAATTTATTCAGGTATATATGCTGAGAATGATATTTACCAACTGGAACTGAATAGGCGCTTAATGGATATGGCTTGGCTATATCTAGAATGTTTAGAAAACAGTGATGAAACTGTCGAACCGTATCTTCCACAGAATCCCTATATGCCGAAGCTCCATTATCAGTATGAGAGTACTTATTACTATGAGCAATATTCGGGTGTGGTGAGGCTGCATGATGAAAATCGTCCCGATCCCTTTCGTGCAGAAAAAGATTATAAAAAGGTGATTGCTCGCTTCAAAGGGGAAGTTCGTTGGTTAAGACCCGATGAAATCTCCCATCCACATTGGTTATACGAGCAGCTTTTTAACAAGCGAACGTATCCGCAATGGTTGGAGGTATTGGATACCTGGGCGGAGTATACGCTCATTAAGCGAAGTATTTGTGAAAAACTCGATGGAGGCGATGTGTATGACACCTTCGTGTTTTTTCAGAAGCTTACCGAGATGGCTCATTTGCTCTACACAGGTCGTTGCAAAATGGAGGATCCCGACTGATTATTTCAGATTAAAGGGAAGCCAATAAATGACCGAATGTCTAAACCAAAACATTTATAGTAATAGTGATAAAGCAAATGGTTTCATTATCCCTTTTATATTTCTTCTCTACCTATTCTTACTGCTATACTGACTATCCGATTCGCTTGTAACGAACGTTAACTAAGATGAGCGTGTAGCTTAGGTATGCCTGAAGTGGGGAATGGCTAAAGGATGATAAGGGGATACATGAATGAAAGCTAAAGGTTGAACGGAGTTGAGCGGACTTTAATGGAGTTGAGCGGGCTTGAACGGGCTTTATGTGGTAACCGAAGCAGGTAAATTGGTTTAGAAAAATGATGTTTAGATCTTAAAGCAACTGAACTAGTATGGAAAAATGACCAAAAGAAATGGAATAATTGGGTGGTAATAAAAATAAAAAAGCCCTTCCAATGTATATCGGAACGGCTTCATTATACTTTGACTCAATAAATACTAGGCGTTGCTTTCTGCAACAATTTCTTTTGCCGCTTCAACAGCATCTTTAATGTGATCGTTGTGAGCAATTAGTTCTTTGAAAGTATAAGCACCAGTTTTTGGTGATCTAACGGCGGTAATTACTTTAGTATAGTCTTTACCTTTACCGGTTTTTAGGGTCGCAACGGTTTTCTTAGCCATTTTCTTATATTTTTTATGCTCTCAAGAGTTTTAGTAAAAATACTATTTGATCTCTTTGTGAACGGTTACTTTTTTAAGTACTGGGTTGTATTTTTTTAACTCCAAACGCTCAGTTGTATTCTTTTTATTTTTTGTGGATATATAACGAGACATGCCCGGTAAGCCACTTTCTTTATGTTCGGTACATTCCAAAATTACCTGAACTCTGTTACCTTTTTTAGCCATTGTTATGTTGTCTTAATGCCGCAATTCTGCGGGAAATTTTGTACTACAGGATAAAGTTTATACGTAATAAAACGTTATACTAAACGTATCCCTTTTTAATAAATTTATTAATGACTGCAGTAATACCATTTTTATTAATGGTTTTGATTGCAGACGTAGATACCTTTAAAGTTATCCAACGGTTTTCTTCCGGGATAAAGAACCTTTTTGTTTGAAGGTTAGGGTAAAATTTACGCTTGGTTTTAACGTTAGAGTTGGAAACGTTATGTCCGTTTAAAGCTGCTTTACCTGTTAAATCACAAATTCTTGACATGACTATATGATGTTCGTTCTGTTATTAAAACTCCAGTTTCTTAAAGAGTGTGCAAATATCTGAAAATGTTTTTATTTATGCAAGTTTGTGGGCAAAAATGTTTTTTTTAAGTGCAACATTTTTAGCGGGCAACGCAAATAACAGTGAATTAGTAAAGATAACATTGTTTTTAGGATGTTTTTACATAAAATTAAGTTTTATATGCTAATTTGCGATTTTGTAAAATAAACCGATTAATTTTTAGACCAATATTTAAAACCAATTTTAATGATGAAAGAAAACGGATCTTTAGAGGCACCACCTGCCAAAGGTTTATGGAAAGTCATAGGAGCATCTTCCCTGGGAACGCTTATTGAATGGTATGATTTCTATATTTTTGGCAGTTTAGCTGTTATTATATCCACCAAATTTTTTCCTGCAGATAATCCTACCGCGGCATTCTTATCGACGCTGGCTACCTTTGCGGCCGGTTTCGTTGTACGGCCCTTCGGAGCGCTCTTCTTTGGTAGATTGGGCGATATGATCGGACGGAAATATACCTTTATGGTTACTTTATTAATAATGGGGCTATCAACCGTTGCGATTGGATTAATACCAGAGTATAAGACGATCGGATTTTTGGCACCTATCTTGGTTCTGCTACTGCGCTTGCTTCAAGGTTTGGCATTGGGCGGGGAGTATGGCGGAGCTGCCACTTATGTTGCGGAACATGCAGAACCTCATCGCAGAGGGGAGCGAACCTCTTGGATACAAACTACAGCATCTTTTGGCTTATTTATCTCTTTAGCCGTTATATTGTTAACCAGGAAATCTATGTCGGATGAGGCTTTTATGGATTGGGGCTGGCGCGTGCCTTTTTTAATCTCTGTTATTATGGTTATTGTAAGTTACTTTATCCGTAAAAATATGGACGAATCACCGTTATTCAAAAAAATAAAAGATGAGGGGAAAACGTCTACTAATCCTTTAAAAGAATCTTTCGGGCATAAATATAATTTCAAATTTGTTTTATTAGCATTATTTGGTGCCGCAATGG
>DATMSZ010000111.1:0-19134 GCA_035565175.1 Pseudosphingobacterium sp. | reverse complement strand
TTGGTCTTTACTTTAAACAATTTACTGAAAGACTGAGAATGCTCAAAGCCCAAGGCATAAGCAATTTCGCTTACCGACAAATCAGTGGTAGACAGTTTTTCTTTCGCTTTTTCAATCAATTTTTCGTGAATGTGCTGTTGCGCCGTTTGCCCGGTTAGCTGTTTCAGCAAACTGCTTAAATATTTGCTCGAAATATTTAATGTATCTGCAATATATTGAACAGTCGGTAGTCCTTTTGAAAGCAACTCTTCGTTGTTAAAATATTCTGTGAGCACATCTTCCAAACGACCTAATATTTTGTTGTTGGTGATTTTACGCGTAATAAATTGTCGCTCATAAAAACGCTGTGCATAGGTGAATAACAATTCCAACTGTGCTATGATCACATCCTGGCTAAATTTATCAATATTGGCGTGATATTCCTGTTTGATATGACCAATAATGCTGTTGATAAGGGTCTCTTCCTTATCAGAAAGGAACAATGCTTCGTTGGTGGCGTAACTAAAGTACTCATACTGCTTCATTTTTTTGGCGAGCGGAGTATTCCATAAAAAATCGGGATGGATGAATAACATCCAACCTTCAAGATCCGGAGGGATCCCCCCCTCCTCGCCGCGCAATATTTGTCCGGGTGACATAAAAGCCATCAAGCCTTCATCGAAATCGTATTTCTGCTGTCCGTAAAGGAGGTTGTTACACCCCCTCTTCAGCGAAACGACATAAAAGTCAAAAATTACCGCATTAATATCCGAATGATTTTTGAACTTTGAGACATCCACAATACTGATAAGCGGATGGTGCGGCTTTTCGAGCCCAGCTAGTCGATGTCCTTCCGTGATGGATTTTATTCTATACAGTGTTGAATTTGCCATATCAACATTTATTTTAGTTCTTAAACGGATATTTCAACCAAATCAAGACCAAAGGCATGATCAAAAACGGAATTTCCATCAAAGCCATTTTTGTGTTTCCGGTATTTAAAGCCAATGCCATTATTAAAACGATCGAAAAGGCATTCAATAAATTTCCAAGAAAAAATGTTTTTGGAAACAAAAGCAACAGACCGATTACCACCATCAAAATACCCATAGCGGGCACATAAGATTGCTTAATACCCAATTCGGCCATCATCTTTGCAGATTCAGGATGATCTTTAACGTGTAATGAATCCCATCCGTGTTTAAATGATAGAAAAACGGAGATCAATAAGAGTACGAGTGATATAATATGCTTTATCATCTATAAAAAGTTTTTATGGTTATTGAATTCTTTTAAATTGCCTTGTTTTACCAAACAGTGAAACGCCCACATAACCCCGAAACTCCAGCTGGTTGGCACTTTTTAATGTTGCTTTCAAGCTATATGTTCTTCCATCATCTGGATTGTATAATTTTCCGCCCACATACTCACCATCTTCATAAGTAAGATCCGTAACATTCACAATATTCTGTCTTGATCTCTTACGTAAATTCTTGTCAGGATTTTTCGGATCTTTTTTTGGCGTTTTCCCATCTGCTTCAAACATCGTTGAAGCCCATAGCAACTTTCCGAAATATTTACCTGCCGATTTATAAATCTCAAATTTAAGCTTTACATCCGAATCCTCACTAAGCCAAATGCCTGTTATTTTATCGGCAGGTAAATGCTGTGCAGACGACGCAAGTGTTATAAAGAACAAGACCGTTGTAAAAAGTATTTTTTCCATTTTTTTTGTGCGATTAGTTCCCATACATAAATGACGCTCCCATTTTCCCGGCCTGTGAAATCATCAACTTGGGGACAAGTCTGCTCATGATGCGCATCACTTTAGCAAGACCCGGAAAAATTTCATCCTTATTTTTTTGTATTCCTTTAATAGCGGCATCTACAATTTTCTCAGGAGCCATCAACATTTTCGGGTTAAAACCGTCCTCGCTCTTAAACTTATCGTTTAAAGATGTCGAAGAACCTGGAGCCACTAACTCCATTACCTTGATACCCGTATTTTTTAATTGTACCCTTAATGCCTGGGTATAGGAACGAAGCCCGGCTTTGCTCGCACTGTAAATAGGTGATATGGCGAAAGGTAGCAGTGCAATGCCCGAGGTCACGTTGAGGATGACTGCACTTTTCTGCTTTTTCAGATGAGGCAAAAACGCTTGCACCATACGGATGGGGCCCATTAAGTTAATTTCCACCTCGCGGGTGATATCATTCAGGTCCTGTTCTTGCTGCAGACTTATTTTACGCATCTCACCTGCATTATTGATGAGGATGTTCAGATCAGGAAATTGTTGCATAACCTGATGATATAAATTTTTGACATCCTCCACTTGGGTGACATCGCTCTGTATAATATGCACCTCGGGGAGTTTGCGTTTCACTTCTTGGAGTTTTCCTTCGTTCCTTCCGGTAATGATGACCGCATTTCCCATTGCAAGCAGCTTGGAAGCAAAGGCATAACCAAAACCTCCCGTTCCGCCTGTAATTAAAATGGTATTGTTTTGTAAGTTCATTTTGCTGCTATTTTGTTTCTACAAAGTTCAGGCATAAGCAGCAGGGCAATGTAGTCAAAAGGAACATTGTTGTAGTCAAAAGGCAGATATAGCTTTCTTAGGAAAGACAATGCATCAAAATAATCCGGTAGCCAAATAGTCAAATTATGTATCTTAGGGATTTGAATAGAAAAAACTATGTATAAAAACCGTCATTCCATTCCTTTAAATACGATGGCAGATGCCTTTGGAACCGGTATTTTCTTAGAAACGGCCTCGTCAACGGATCTGGAATTATATGAGCAGGCAAAACAAGCGCATCGTGATGACTATCATTTATTTTGCGTTCAGGAAAAAGGAACGACCACATTTGAAATCGATTTCCAACAATATAAAGTAAGCGGAGCTGCCGTTATCTATATACAGCCTAATCAGGTTCATCGCGTAATAGGTGTTGAAAAAGTAAGCTTTCGTGTACTGATAATCAATCATGACAACCTTCATCCTGAAATCCTCAAAATGCTGCAGGAAATTGCGCCGGTGGGGCCCCTAAAGCTAGAACCAGTTACTTTTGCCCTTATTTCAGAAAGCATATCTCTGTGTATCAAGATTTTTGAAAGGAAACAGGAAAAACTATATCATGCCATATTGAGAGAAAGTTGCAATGCATTGGCCGCATTAATCACCTCACAGTATTTAGCAGTCGCTAAATCAGCGGAAAACCTTTCACGATTTGAACTTATCACCAAAGCATTCAAGTCTACCTTAGAAAGTGATTTCGTGATTACAAAACGCCCGAGTGATTATGCCAAGAAGTTAAAGATATCTGCCGCTTATTTAAACGAATGTGTCAAAAAGACCACCGACCAACCCGTAAGCTATCATATTCAGCAACGCGTTGTACTCGAAGCCAAACGTTTACTTTACCATTCCGATAAATCAGTAAAAGAAATAGCGTTCGAGTTAGGTTATGATGACTATCCTTATTTTTCCCGTTTATTTACCAGAACTGTTGGCATGACGGCTTTATCCTTCCGAAAGAAAACCTTGATTAATCCAATACTTACCATGTTTTAGCCTTTTTTTGGCTGCTTATTCTTGGTTCCTTTGTTTAAAAAATAAAGATTATGCCAAGCGCTCCCAAATGGGTATTTGATATCTTCGATCGTGTTTTATCCTCCAAATCGTCATCGATGGTGGTTACCAAGGTTGAGTTTTTATCTGATACCGTCAAGAAAATCCAATTTAAAGGAAACTTTAAAAAGTTAAATTTTGGTGTGGGAAGTTTTATAGACTTCCGCGTGAGTGATACGGAAGCTAGACGATACACCGTTTCTTATGTAGATACCGCTCGCGGAATACTCGAACTAATCGCCCATCTCCACGGTGAAGCTCCCGGAAGCCGTTTCATGAGCAAGCTGGGCATTGACGACAAAGTTGACGTCAATCCGCCGAGAGCTTACAAGTATTACGATCCATCAGCAGAAAAGTATGTTATCTTCGGTGATGAAACCTCCTTAGGCCTTGCTTGTTCCTTTCTACCCGTTCTTATAGAGAACCGACACCAATTCCAATTTTATTTAGAACTGGAGGAAAAGAACAAAAATGTAGCCGAGCTTCTACAACTGCAAAACTGCAGGGTGTTTGAGAAAAATGGTGCATTTAGCGATGAAAAATGGATAGAAGAATTACCTGTTGTCCAATCGTCCGAATGGCAGCAGTCCAACTTCGTTCTAACGGGAAACGCCCTATCGGTCCGAGCGTTCAGGAAAGTTTTAAAAGCCAGAAACAAAGGCAAAATAGTTTCGCATGGTTATTGGCTTAAAGGGAAAAAAGGATTATAAAATAAAAAATTTTACGTAATGATTTTTGTGTTTAAAACTTCGGTGCAGCGCCAGGAAGATATACAGCGACTAAAGCCTTACCTGGACGAGATAAAGCCGCGGGTAAAATGGAATTTCGACCTAGAGGATTGTGATAACATCCTACGGGTTGACACGCCAAGCAACGATGCTAAGGGAATAATTTATGTGTTGCAGACTAATGGTTTTATATGTGAGGAATTGCTGTAGCCACTAAATTATATAGCAACATCTGATTGTTTCGATTGATTTTTATACATATCAATAAACACTTTCATCAGCTTGGACGGGCGTCTGTTACTACGCGAGATCAAGACGGTTGTCATCGTTCCGATCGACTTGCTCAGCGCGAAGGTTTTAATTTTTCTGGCAGCATAATACGAAGTAATTATTTGCTTGGGCAGCATACTGATACCCAAACCAGCCTCCACAAAATTCACAATACCCTCGATAGAATTTACAACAATAGGCTTATACTGCACAATTCCTTTTGCACTTAACAGGGATTCCAGTCTTTCCCGGAATACACAACCCTGATCAAACACAATGATTTTAGGCGCTGCTTGGTGGCTTAACTCCGATAATAAAGAAGTAGCCTTCTCCTGGGCTAAGATAACCAGTTGCTCTTCGTGGATGATTTCCTGCATTAGACCGGAAACGCTAATGGGACCAGAAACAAAAGCTGCATCCAGCCTATAGTCCAGCACATCCTGTACCAATTCAGGCCGCATAGCCGATTTGAATTCCAACTCCACATGCGGATATGCCACACCAAAATCATGAAGAATCTTTGGTATACGGAGTGCCATGGTGGTTTCAATGCATCCGATTTTCAATGATCCTGTCAAGATATCAATATTTTTGATCTCCTTTTTCGCTTCATCCAGTAGGTGAGCAATTTCTTTAGCATATTGCATGAGCACCTGACCCGCCGGTGTCAAGGCTACTTTCTTTGCATTACGTTCAAAAAGCGGTGTACCAAATTCCTCTTCTAGGCTGCGAATACGTGCCGTTACATTCGATTGCACCGTAAACATCGCTTCGGCCGCCCGAGTAAAGCTACTATGTAATGCCACTGCCTCAAATATCCTTAGATCATTTGTGTTCATAAATCATAAATAATGATTTATTATATCATAATAAATCGTTTTTAATAATCAAATATCTGAAATAACTTTGGATAGACAAAACAATAAAAAATGAACACAAATTCGATTCATTACCATACTGTGAACGCTAACGGCATGAATATCTTTTATCGTGAAGCCGGCCCGGTAAAAGCGCCAACGCTATTATTATTACACGGTTATCCAACTTCATCGCACATGTTCCGAAACCTGATTCCGATACTTGCCGCTCGCTATCACGTAATCGCTCCTGATCTCCCTGGCTTTGGTTACTCTGATGCACCGGGCAGAACTGAATTTACGTACACCTTCGATAATCTGGCCGAAACCATGCAGTCGTTTATTGACGAATTAAACCTCAAAAGATTTGCCATCTATGTATTCGATTACGGCGCGCCTACGGGTTATCGCTTAGCGCTTGCCAATCCTGAAAAAATCACCGGTATTATTTCGCAAAATGGCAATGCCTATGAAGAAGGCTTAGGCTCAGATTGGGGTCCAATTCAGCAATACTGGAAAGAAGATACACAAGAGAATAGAGATGCGCTCAGAGGATTTGTTACGCTGGAAGGAACCAAATTTCAGTACCTTAGTGGCGTAAATGACCCCACCTTGATTGCCCCTGAATCCTACACGCTGGATCAGTATTTTCTCGACCGACCGGAAGCTGATGAAATACAGCTCGATCTTTTAAGAGATTACAAAAATAATATCGCCTTATATCCAAGCTTTCAGGAGTATTTCAGAACCTATCAACCCAAGCTGTTAGCTGTTTGGGGAAACAAAGATCCTTTCTTTTTGCCTCCGGGAGCTGAGGCTTATAAAAGAGATATACCCGATGCGACGGTAAAATTCTATGACACGGGCCATTTTGCACTCGAAACCCATGTAAATGAGATCGGCGCCGACATGCTGGCCTTTTTAGACACCATTACTTTTTAATTTAACGCTATGGAACAAAAAAAACCTCTACCTCCGTTCACTTACGAAAGTGCACTTCAAAAGGTACAATTAGCAGAAGATGCCTGGAACAGTCGGGATCCTGAGAAAGTGTGTCTCGCCTATACTATTGATACGGTGTGGCGTAACCGTTCGGCGTTCATTAATGGACGAGAAGAAGTTAAAGCTTTCCTCAAGCAAAAGTGGGAACGAGAATTGGAATATAAACTTAAAAAAGAACTTTGGAGTTTTCATGAAAACCGCATTGCCGTCCGTTTTGAATATGAATGGCATGATGTGAAAGGACAATGGTACCGAAGTTATGGAAATGAAATGTGGGAATTCGATGAAAATGGATTGATGCGAAAACGCTACGCCAGCATCAACGACCTCCCTATCAAGGCGCTTGAACGGTACCTTTAGCGCGGCATCATCTGCAAACATTAGATTTGTATGTTTATGGCAAGATAATCGGAAAAAACCCGATTATCTTGCCATAATTTTACACAAAAGATGATACAATCAGCAGTTGAAAGACTGCCGATTAGACAATTTAATCTCCGCATGTTATCACTGTCTATTCTTATTCATAATGCCAACTATTGTTTCCCGACCGTGAAGGTCTATGAAAGAAAAAACATGATAATATCACGGTAAAAGAAGCCATTCGGGAAGAACAGTCATCAAGTCGGGAAGTCCAGGTACCTCTTGTGGTATCTATCCCATATACCTTTGTCTTAACAAAATTTAAAGAGATGTAGTGTACACTTCTTTGATACAGGATCTATCGAAGAACACCTGACGGATAAGCTACCGGCAAGGGGTGAAAATTAGGTCAGCGCTTAGATAAAGATAATGACGATGAAAACAATTAAAAATGAGCATTCAGGAACGGTAATTGGAAAATACTTCGCCCTACTATTTCTGATCAGTCCACTAGCGGCCTGCAGTCAGCAACCAAAAAATGACAGCAATACAGCCCATTCGGCTGAGACAAAGATGATGACAGCTTCCACCGCAACAGAAAAAGATACAGCAACATTTGCCGCAGGATGTTTTTGGTGCGTAGAAGAGCAGTTCAAGCAGCTGGAGGGAGTGGAAAGCGTAACTTCGGGATATAGCGGTGGCACTGTGCCCAACCCCACCTACAAGGAGGTTTGCACTGGAACAACCGGCCATGCCGAAGCATGCAATATTGTGTATGACCCATCAAAAATTTCCTATGCACAATTGTTGGAGGCTTTTTTTGTAGCACATGACCCCACCCAGTTGAACAGGCAAGGCAATGATGTGGGAACGCAGTACCGCTCGGCCATTTTCTACCACGATGCTAAACAACAAGAACTGGCAAGCTTTTATATCAAGCGTCTGAACGACGAGAAAGCCTATAAGAGCGCCATTGTTACACAGGTAGTTCCCTACGGCACATTCTATAAAGCGGAAGATTACCATCAAGACTACTATGCCAATAATATGGATGCTCCCTACTGCCAGATGGTGATCAAACCAAAACTGGATAAATTCCGCAAAGTTTTCCACGAAAAACTAAAACAAGGAAAGGGGATATGAGATGCTGCGTAAGATAAAAACAGGACACATTTTTGCATTGCTCCTCCCTCTCTTCATCCTGATAAGCTGCCAGGGCAATGCACGTCAAAGCAATACGGTAGACCAAAAAGAAAACAATCAAAATCCTTACTATTCACGTACGGACACTACGCATCTACGGGTGGCTGATAAAGAATGGAAGAAAATCCTTCCAGACGAGCTTTATCAAGTAGCCCGTAAACAGGGTACCGAGCGCGCTTTCACCGGAAAGTATTGGGATAGTGAAACGAGGGGCACTTATTACTGTGCTGTCTGCGGCAACAGGCTCTTCCGATCGGATGCTAAATTTGCCAGTAGTTGCGGCTGGCCGAGCTTCTTTGAGCCAGCCCGTAAGGGAAGCGTATATTACAAAGATGATGACTCTTACAACATGCATCGTATCGAGGTAAAATGCGCTCGCTGCGATTCACACCTCGGACATATTTTTGATGATGGCCCACCTCCTACCCATAAGCGTTACTGCATGAACTCTATTTGCCTGGATTTCGAACCCGATCAGCAATAAAGGCTGGTGATGCCCGACAGAAAATAAAAACGAACGAACTATTTATATCACACATGAAAAAGTTACTATGGTTGCTATTGCTGTGCCAAGTGCAACCCCTTTTTGCACAGATCAAAGAGGTTGTTAGCTGGAAGTACCAGGTCAATAAAGTTAACAACGAAGAATACGAGGCCGTATTAACTGCGACCATAGAAAAGGGCTGGCACCTTTACTCCAAAGATCTGCCACCCGAAACGGGTATTCCTACCAAAGTTGAAATCAGTACCGAGCATATCCAACCTATTGGAGATGTGATAGAAGTCGGCAAGAAGAAATCCGAGTTCAGTGAAGCGTTTGGTGCCCAAATTGTATATTATTCAGATTCGGCAAGATTCATCCAACGCTTCCGTTTAGTGAATCCGGAAAGTGATTCGGATGTTCGTATACAGATTACCTTTCAGGCCTGTGACGACCGGATATGTCTAGCACCTAACACGCTGGAGTTTGCGCAGGCCATCAGTATGGGTAATATAGTCGACGTAACAACACCTGATACGACAACTGCCAACAATAGCATTGGCAATGATGTAATAAAAGTGAAGACGCTCGACCCCAATCATCCCTTAACAAGCAAGGGAGCCATACAGACGACAGAAGATAATGGTAATGGATGGATTTTCGTACTGGGCTTTTTAGGCGGACTAATTGCGCTGCTCACGCCCTGTGTATTTCCCATGATTCCGTTGACCGTTTCATTCTTTACCAAAAGTGCTTCCGATAGAAAGAAAGGTAAGAGAAATGCATTGACATATAGCTTTTTCATTCTTGCTATCTTTCTCACGCTAAGCCTACCTTTCCATCTGATTGATGGTATCAGTGGGAATATCTTTAATGAGATTGCCACTAGCGTATGGCTGAACCTTTTCTTTTTTGTGATATTTGTCTTTTTTGCCATCAGCTTCTTTGGTTACTATAATATTAGCTTGCCGAGCTGGTTGATCAACAGATCTTCCCAAGCAGAAGATGCAGGGGGAATGGTGGGTATCTTTTTTATGGCCTTTACACTTGTTATCGTTTCATTTTCCTGTACCGGTCCTATTCTTGGAAGTTTACTAGGGGGTGTTGCTTCCACTTCCAGGAATGTCCCTTTGCTGCTCACCTTTGCTTTGGGCGGTTTTGGTACGGCCTGGGCATTGGTATTCGGGGCATTGGCACTATTTCCGCAGTTGCTAGCTTCACTTCCCAGATCCGGCAGCTGGATGAATACCTTGAAAGTGATATTAGGATTTATCGAATTAGCTCTGGCGTTGAAATTTCTTTCCAAAGCAGATCTGGTATCGAAAACATTCCTATTAAAAAGAGAGCTGTTCATTGGCTTATGGCTGCTCATTGCCATTGCACTCGCGTTTTATCTTTTCGGAAAATTGCGTTTTCCTTATGACAGCCGAAATGAAAAGATAGCTCCTCTAAGAAAAGTATTCGCAACCACAACAATGCTCTTCGCCTTTTACTTGGCCTGGGGACTTATCCCTTCGACCCAGCCAAGGCTTACTTTACTTAGCGGAATTCTGCCGCCACTAAATGTGAGCTTCTATGCTTCGCCTGAACAGGGTATTTTCGGCCTTCACCCGCAGCACGATTACTTTACAGCTGTTGCTTTGGCACAAAAGGAGCGTAAGCCGGTACTCATAGATTTTACCGGTTATGGTTGCGAGAACTGCCGTAAGATGGAAGAGTTCGTTTGGAGTGAACCAGATGTATTGCCCTTGCTGCAAAACAAGGTTGTACTCGCTTCCCTTTATGTAGATGATCGGGAGGAACTGGCTCCCGAGCAACAACAATCTATCGATATAGGTAATGGAAGGAAGAAAAAAATCAGAACGATTGGCGATAAATGGTCATTATTTCAACAAGTAAACTTCAATAATAATTCCCAACCTCACTATGTACTGGTAACACCTGATGGAAAGGTGATCAATCCACCAGTTTCCGGGTACATGTCTAAAAAGGATTTTAAGCTCTTTCTGAAAAGTGGTCTTGGTTATTTTCAGGCCAATGAATCTTAGCAGGATGCATTCTCAGGTTAGCCAATAATATGGTATTTTTTAAACAAGATAATCGGAAAAAATCCGATTATATGTATGTAATTTTACACAAAATAGCCTTTTCCGTAGAATCAAAGGACAGCAAAGCTATAAAAAAGGCTTGACTACCTCACAAGGTATAAGATGATCAGACAAAGATGACGAGCTAAAAAAAACTTACTATATTGCATAGATTTAGCATAGCACTACAAATAGCTTCCACAAATGATTGCAAAACAACACATTCATGATTACTCTCAGTTAGAGGCCGACCCCTTGAGCAGTCAACATGGAGGAGGTTATTTTGCCGCCATAAGGCTCGATGATTTCACTTCAGAACAGCTGACGGCAACCACCATCTATAGCCGTAAGGACTTCTACAAGATATCGCTGATCAAGGGCGATGCCACCTATCACTATCAGGATAGAAGTTACACCGTGAAGCCCGGCGATTGCGTATTGGTATTTACCAATAGCGAAACCCCTTATCGATGGAGCATCCATAGCGGTAAATGCAGTGGCTATAGCTGCCTATTCACTGAAGACTTTCTGCCCTTACATACCTATATACGCCCGGCCGATTGGAATTTGTTCAATGGCATGAGTCAGTCCGTTTTCCCGCTGAATCCTGAGCAGGAGCAGGAATTTACCGAAATCTTCAAAAAGATGATGGCCGAACAAGCCACACCTTACAGGCATAAATATGAACTCCTATTTGTGTACGTATTAGAGTGTATTTACAAAGCGATGAAAATGGAATCCATCGCCAACACCAACCAGCTATCCGCCAAAAGTCGTTTAACGCAGGCCTTTAAATCCCTGCTTAATGACCAGTTTCCCATCATCAACCCCTTTCAACCATTGGTATTACGTACACCGCAGCATTTTGCCGATCGCTTGGCGGTACACATCAATTACCTCAACCGTGCACTCAAAGAAAATACCGGAAAAACCACTACGAACCTAATTTCGGAACGCGTCGTCCAAGAAGCCCGTGCTTTGCTCCTACACTCCAACTGGACGATCAATCAGATCAGTTATTGCTTAGGCTTTGAAGAAGCCACCAATTTCACCAAGGCCTTCCGAAAGATGACGGGTATTTCACCGTCCGAACTCAGGAAGGCGGTTTGATTTAAACCTGTTTTGGTTTGATATCCATCTATCGGTTTGGGCCTATACCAGTAATTTTGGACTGTAAATAAAAAACAGACAATATGCAAACATGGTTAATAACCGGAACATCTTCCGGACTCGGCCGCAGGCTTACGGAGAAATTGCTAACGCAGGGCCACCGCGTTGCCGCCACGGTAAGAAGGCCCGAGGCGCTCGATCAACTCAAGAAGGAATACGGCAATCAATTATGGGTTGCCACGCTAGATGTTACTGATACAGCTGCCATTAAGCAAGTGGTGAACCGCGCCTTTACCGAACTTGGTCAAATCGATGTAGTGGTTAACAACGCCGGCTATGCCTTATTTTGTGCGGCCGAAGAAGCGAGCGACGAGCAGATCCGCCATCAGATCGACACCAATATCATAGGCTCTATACAAGTGATCCGCGCTTCCCTACCCCATTTACGTGCGCAAGGCGGTGGCCGTATCTTGCAGCTTTCATCTGCAGGGGGCCAAACTACCTATCCAAATTTCAGCTATTATCACACCACCAAATGGGCTGTAGAAGGTTTTTGCGACACACTAGCTAAGGAAGTAGCGGTCTTCAATATCGGCGTTACCTTAGTAGAACCCGGTGCACACGGAACCTCCTTTGCAGCAGGTATGGTCACCGCGCCCATTATGGACGTTTATGAAGCAACACCTGCCGGCGAGGTCCGCAGAGCGATTGCCGAAGGGACTTTTCCAATAACAGGTGATGTGGATCGTAGTGTACAAGCGATGATTGATAGCGTGGAACAAAAACCTGCCCCACTCCGACTCGCTTTAGGAAGTGACGCCTACTACCACGTTCGCACTTCATTAGTGGCACGTTTGGAAGCGTTGGACGCACAAAAAGATATAGCATTAGCCAGTGAAATAGCTGATTAAATTCATGAATCCCATGGCATCAAACGCCGTGGGTTCAGTTTATAAAAAAGGTCTGAGGTAAATACCAACACCAGAGTAGAGTAAAGAAATTCGATCGCTGAAATCGAGCTCAACTTCGCAAATAAGTTTCGATTTTAGAAGCAAATTCCTTTAGCAGCTGCTGATCTACACGCTTTGCACGAAACCGGCAAGCCTCTTGCTTCCGAAACTCAAATGTGACCTCCTCGTTCATGATATCCACCATGAACACCTGCATTTCTTTATCGGCGGTCATATTAACATTATAAAAATCACCTCTTACTTTCATCCAAAAACTTTGCATAATCCATTCAATTTAAATCCGTTACTTCTACTTTTTACACAATTTTAGTATGCTGATCTTTTTTAAAACGATCCCTATACAAATTATGTAACAAGCCGCTGCAATTATTTCATCAAGCAAGGGAGCACAAACGGTATGCCGTTTATGTGTTATAGCAAATTCTATTCAATAGGGCACATTGTCTTTCCTCAATTTCATTACAATCTGTTGAATCTTTGGTAAAAAAATCAACAATACAAATATCGTAATCCAATTACCATAATACTTGGTACGCCAATTAAGATCGACCATGGTAGCATGCCGAGCAACGAGAAAAGAATATAAATTTTTTTTTATAGTGCATTTCGACTATGAGGTTAAATACCCTGAAAATTAAATGCTTTCGTTTCCACAAAAGCTTCGGCTGCATTGCCGGCATAAGTGTTACCCTCCAATTTCAGCATTTTAATCGGTGCATTCTCCGCGAAGTCAACCGTTTTAAAGTCTACCCAGAAAGTATTTGGCGTCGTCGTGGTTTCAAAGTAATATACCAAGTTTTTATGATCGCAAACAGAGCGCCAGCGTGTAGAAGAAATATTAGGCTGCCCGGGCGTGCTGATCCCCAAAGGCACAGAGCAATTACGAATTACGCTAAATGCTCCGGCTACAGCTATACGCGTGTCGTCCGTTTTTGGAATCGCATTCGTATAGAAAGACGCACGCGCAAATCGGTCGGCCGCTCTATTAGTACCCGGCAACATAGTTGTTCCACCAATCTCAGACCAATACTCATTTAATGCCAGCTGTTTTTCAAATATTGGCGAGTTCGTCATAACATTATAAGAAGAGTCATGGTGAACTACCAGTTTGCCATCAATATATTCAAATATGGCATTATCACCGGTTCTGTCGGAAAGTGAAAGATGTAAAGTGGTGAGGCGTTCTTGCCCCGGTACATTGGCTGTAACAATGGTGATATGTTCATCGCTTAAATCACTTACAGCTTCTGCTACAGTAGCAAAATTATCTAAAACATACTGTGCCCACGCAGCAATCGAAAGGCCGGGGCTATTTTGATCCCATTTCGGATATTGAGATTCGGCAAGCCAGAGGACATTAGCAACTAAACCTTTTTCATTCATTCCATCCGTTGTAGAAATATCGTACCCTGAGGCAATTACACTTCCATATTTTGATTTCCATTTTACTGACTGCGGTCCTACCACACCAGTTCTTTCCATCCCTCGTGGGAAAATCCAAAGATTTGTAAGTATATCATCTTTCCAATCCATTGATCTAGCGGTAAGGATGATATTATTTTTCCCCTTATACACCACACGTGTACAACTGTCTACTTCTACAGGTATCGTTATAAATAAACATACCAGTACCGTGAGGAGCGTTTGATTAAGCACATTCATTGATCTGAAATTTAAGTTTATCTTATGATAGAAATCGAACAAAGTATTACGTAGGCCAATAATTCGGGTGTACCGTTACGATTCCTTTAACTGAAACAAAACTCGGACTAAATAGTTTGGTGTTTAGCCATATACCTATATGTCTTTTGCTATGGAATAAAGGAAAATCTATTTTGGTTTTGTGTATAATTCATTGCTACATGCCGGTCAACCGAAAGAGATCTTTATAGCAAGGTTACTCTCGTACACTCAAGGTCTAAAAAAACTTTGAAGACTTTCAACTTTTATTAACTTTACAAATAGCAATAAATCTAAAGCCTAGAAGTCAGTTTAGTTAATATATAAGCCTCTGAACCAAAATTATGAGTGTAGCGATAAACATGTTAAACAAAACGTACCATTTTATCTTTCTTTTACTACTATCCTTGAGTACTTATCATGCCTTCGGCCAAGCCGAAAACTCGGCATGGTGGAAGCACAATAATCTACGGGTCATTCAAACGAATCTTCCTGCCTTTACCGCCGAACATATAGAACCAAAGACCTTTGTAGAACAATTGGTGGCAGCATCGGCCAACACACTGATCATCAATGCCGGGGGAATTATGGCCTTTTATCCTACTTCTCTTCCCTACCATTATCGAAATCCTTATGCCGCCGATACGATGTTGGGCGACATCATTAAACAGTGTCATGAGCAAGGCATACGCGTCATTGTGCGCGTAGATTTCAGTCGGCTGCACAAATCCGTTTTTGAACAACATCCAGACTGGTGTTACCTATCTGCCAATGGTGAACGTATGTCCAACGATGATATCTATGTGGTATCCATCAACGCACCATATGTACAAGAAAAATCGTTTGAGATTGTCAGCGAGATCATGGATCGCTACCCTGTTGATGGTATCTTCCTCAATATGCCGGGCTACCAAACCAAAAATGCCTATATAGGAAAATACTACGGCATAGATCACAATCCTTATGACCAGAAGCGCTTTAAATCGTTTAGCGGCGGGATGGATTTACCTAAAAAAGAAGACACCAAAGACCCCCTGTTTAACAAATATCAAGCATTTAAGCAGATGACCCTAGACGACTGGGCGGGAAAGCTACATAAACTAGTTAAAACCAAAAACCCGGCAATAGCGATTTGCACCTACACCGATCAATATGTCGATATTATCCGTCATGAATCGCAGAGCAATACCAGTTTGCCTTATTGGCCATACAACGCGTCAGACAATGTTAGCAATGCTATGGGTTCCTACCCTACACATATCATCAGCAATGCGTCTATCCAACAGATTTCTTTTCAATCGCGCTTTAACAGCGTAGGGCCCGAGGAGGTCCGCATCAGGCTATATGAAAATATTGCCAATGGTTCCGGATTAGATATAAGCATGATGGGTGAATTTAACCGTAATGCCGACCCTCGTAATTTCCAGGTCATTCGCGACGTGTACCAGTTCCATAAAAAGCACGAAGCCTATTATGGGAATTATCAGTCGGTTGCCAAAGTGCTGGTACTTTCTCCAGGCCTGTGGGCCCATGGTGCGGAGGGGGAAGAATATCGAGGTATTCAGCTGATGCTGAAAGAAGCCCATATTCCATTTGATGTAATGGAGTATCGACGTCCGCATGCACAACCCGAAAAACTTAACCAATATGAGGTCATCATCATTCCCGGCACCCCTTCCTTTGATAGCCTGGATTTAAAAGCCTTGTCGACCGCAGCAAAAAATGGCACTAGATTATTCGCTACCGGACCTGCCTTTGTTCACCACCCCTCCTTTCTGAAAACACAATTTGGAGCCTCTTTAATAGAAGAAAATCATGATGGTGCCGGAAATTACCTGAAGGTTGATGATACCACTGTTTTCCGAACACTGGAAGGTCAGCAAATGATCCATTTGACCTATCCAATGGGGCTTTATACGTTCGACCCTTCTGTGAGCAGTTTTCTGCCCATCCTGAGTAAAGGCAGGCCAGGCCCGCCAGAAGTCGTGGGCGGGCATGAACCTACAGGTTATAAAGGTGTGGGCATCCATAATACGGGGAAAAACAAGCATGCTCTTATGACGCCCGCGATTGGGCGTCTCTATTACCTGAAAGGTTATGAGCAACACAAAGAGTTATTTCTAAACGCCCTATCAGCGATTTATCCAGAGGCCCAAGATTTACTAAAAACGGATGCCCCCGAACGGGTAGAGTTGGTATTAAAGCAATATGCGCCCAACGATACAGCAGATCGTTTTGCCAATTTTCAGCGAGAGGGGCATATTTTGCACCTTATCAATTTAACCGGCTTCAGTGGGAATACCTATTTTAAACCGAACGATCTGCAAGATATAACTGTAGACTGCGCCTTACCCGAAGAACCAAGTGAGATACGCTTACTGAAAGGCAATCAGCCCCTGGATTTCTCCTGGAAAGACGGCAGGGTACATTTCACGCTACCAAAGCTATCGGATTACGAAGCAGTTGTGATAAAAAAATAAAGCCGGAAAATGAAATAAGTACTAAGAATTCCGGATCAAGGTTTCTAATTCACTACGATGCGTTTCTCCCCATCTAGCAGTGTTTTCAATCACTGGAATCAGGGTTTGTCCAAGCGGAGTTAGCCCATACTCTACTTTAAATGGTTTCACGTCGAATACCTTTTTGACGAGAATCCCGTGCGACACGAGTTGGGCCAATTGCTGATCCAGCAGTCGGCGCGACGCATCTGACAAGATGCGATGCAAGGCTCCTGGCCTATTAATACCCTCATATACACACCATATCAAGCTAATCTTCCATTTTCCGCTCATGACCTCCATGAACAGATGAAGCCCACATTCTAATCGAATAGGAAGTTTCCGTTCGTACATACCACAAATATAGATCATCTAAATGTCAAACCCAATACGGCTAAATTTAGCCCTACTTGATTTGAACTTTGTCTGTAGCTTACTTTGACACATTAATTTGATGACTAACAAGCAAAAAAGCAAACAGATGAAATATCAATTATTTGGAACACAAAGCGGACTACCGGTAAGTCAACTAATTATGGGGGGCGCAATGCTCGGAAATCGCTCAGGTTATGGATCGACACACTTGGATGCAATAGCGATGCTTTCAGCCTATGCCAATGCCGGTGGTAACTTCATAGATATCGCAGACTTGTATCAGCAGGGCGAAGCTGAAGAAATTGTCGGGAAATTTATTAGCCAAAAGCGCCATAACTTTGTCCTTTGCACAAAATACACCAGATCGTCAATGAAAGAACCAGCTGTTGCAAACTTCGGAAACCACCGTAAGTCAATGCGTCAAGCCATAGAGAGTAGTCTTCAGCGCCTTGGAACTGACTTCATTGACATTTACATGCCACACTATGATGACGGTATCACACCGCTCGAGGAAATCACCCGTGGTTTGGAAGACTTAATCAGATCAGGCAAGATCCTGTATGCCGGATTAGCCAATTTCCCGGCCTGGAAAGCAGCCATCATTGCTAAAGAGATTCGATTAACAGCACTCCAGTACGAATACAACCTAACACAAAGAGCCTCAGAACGAGAACTCTTTCCAATGGCAGAACATTTCGGCTTGGGAGTTATGTCTTACTCTCCGCTGGCAGGAGGGCTATTAACCGGCAAATATCGTAAGGGTTCGTCCGGACGTCTAAGCGCATCCGTTGGTGGAAACAACGGCAGCGACCGGACGGATGTTATCATCGATACGCTCGAAGAAATTGCTCTGGAAACCGACTCCAATCTATCACAAGTGGCGCTCGCTTGGGTGTTAAACAAAAATGTATTTCCTATTATAGGGGCACGAACCTTGGAACAGCTCCTTCCAGCGTTAGAGTCGGTTTATTTAAATCTGTCCGATGAGCATCTCAGCAAACTGGAAGATGCAGACAAAATAGCGTTAGAATATCCACATGAATTGCTCCAGCGTGTACAGACAAAATACTAAGATTGCTATCAAGGGACAGGCTTTATTCTTTCCGTTTTAGGCTTATGCTCACTCACACTCATAAGTAAGCTCTACAACTCCCGACTTAAAAACCCTATTGTCTATAAATTTTAAGCCAATACGCTTTTTTAAATCTTCGAACAGAGGTTTCCCGCTTCCTAAGACAATAGGGTGTACAGATATTTTATATATATCAATAAGCCCCAAATTAATAAAAGTTTTTATGAGCTTCGCTCCTCCATATAACCAAATATCTTTACCGTCTTGATTTTTTATTTCGGCTACTTCCTTAACTATATCAGACGTTATGAACCTAGCTTTTTCATCTTGTCTTTTTTGGCTGGAAAAGACAAATTTATTTTTAGCGTGTATGCCCTCCCACATCAGCTTTTCTGCCGGGCTTGTACTTTCCTCCGGTTGGAAGTTACCCCAAGCATCATAACTCACCCTTCCATAGAATATCGTATCAATGCTTGCGATAAAAGCGTCAAAATTCATATCGTCGTCCATTATGCACCAATCGATTTCTCCGTTTGGCCCTTCAATAAAACCATCTAAGGTAACAGCAAGATTTAAAATTATTTTTTTCATTCGAATAAATTGTTTCTTAATTGCAATGAAGCTTGCATAAATTATTTATATCTTTTTGTTTATGGCAATTTATGCAGGTTTCATCAGAATAAATTGTTTTTATAGTTGTTGATTGCTGGCGGAGTGGCAGCTCATACAGCTTTCATTGACTTCTATTTTCTTGCAAAATTACAGGATCGCACCCGTTTATACTTTGGAAAAATGCGACAAAATTAAGAGCCTGTCTAAAATTTTACCG
>DATMSZ010000110.1:0-6695 GCA_035565175.1 Pseudosphingobacterium sp. | reverse complement strand
GGAGCCTACAGCGCCGGATTTGTAGGCTCTCTTACCGGATTAGGAGGTGGAGTGATCATTATTCCGCTACTAACGGTGTTATTGGGTGTTGATATCCACTTTGCTATCGGAACTGCATTGGTTTCTGTGATAGCAACTTCTTCGGGTTCTGCAGCAGCTTATGTAAAAGAAGGAATTACAAATATGCGGCTTGGCATGTTTTTAGAAATCGCAACAACAGCAGGTGCAGTAATTGGTGCATTACTAGCCTCTGTAGCACCTACCCATTTTATCGCTATCTTATTCGGCTGTACACTTATTTTTTCTGCCATTAATTCACTTCGAAAGAAGGAAGAACATAATGTAAAAATTTCAAGCAATTTGGCTACTATTTTAAAATTGCCGAACAGCTATCCTACCTCTGTAGGTATAATTCCTTATGGCACAAAAAATGTTATTGGAGGGTTTAGTATGATGGGGCTTGCCGGAATCTTATCGGGATTGTTAGGCATTGGATCCGGAGCTTTTAAAGTAATAGCAATGGATAACATCATGAAGATTCCATTTAAAGTTTCCACAACTACTAGTAATTTCATGATGGGAGTAACCGCAACTGCAAGTGCGGTGATTTATTTACAGAAGGGCTATATTGAACCGGGTATATGCATGCCCGTAGTGATTGGCGTTCTATTAGGAGCTATGACTGGTGCAAAAATACTGGTTAAAGCGAATCCTAAGAAACTACGAATGTTTTTCGCCGTTATTATCATCGGCTTAGCGCTTAATATGATATACAATGGCATTGTAGGTAATATTTGATATGGAAAAAAATCAACTGCGAGACAAAGATATTCAATATATAATAGGCAACTTGTTGCGCTATGGCGTTTGGATCGCGCTTGGTGTCGCTGCGCTTGGCGGTTTAATTTACTTATTTCGTCATGAACGGGAAATTGTTCACTACGGTAGCTTTATTGAACGGGACATAAATATTTTCGTACTCATTCGCGACATGCTTCAAGATGTCAGTAAAGGGAAAGGAGAATCGGTTATCTTATTGGGAATTATCTTGCTATTTCTCACGCCTATCCTTAGAATTATTTTTTCGCTGATAGCCTTTTTATTTGAAAAGGATTATCTTTATGTTGGCATAACGCTCGTAGTTATAGGTATTATCTGTTTCAGCGTATTTTTTGGCTTTGCGCATTAAATACATTGAAACACATTTATGTTAATAAAGAACATAAAATATTGACACCTATACTTCATGCTTGATACTAAAATTAATTATGACAGTATTTATTGACAGAATTATCCCTCAGATTGGCTTAGATTTACTGCAAAAGGCGGGTATATCGTATGAACAGCACAGAGAGAACCGTGAGTTAACACCCGAAGAACTTATAGATCGGTGTAAGCGACATGATGCTTTGTTATCAGCTGGTTGGGGACCGCTCGACAAATCTTTTTTAAATGCTTGTAAGCATCTTAAGGTAATTTCCTTACATTCAGTCGGCTATGATCGTGTAGACGTTAAGGAAGCCACCGCATTGAGAATACCAGTAGGAAACACACCTGATGTACTTAGTGAAGCGACAGCAGATACTGCATTTTTATTGATGTTAACTGTATCTCGAAAAGCGATTTACTTACATAAAAAAATAATTAAAGGTGAATGGGGATTTAGTCAGCCAATAGATGATTTGGGCTTTTCTTTAAACGGAAAAACCCTGGGGATCTTTGGTTTGGGCAATATTGGTTTTGAGTTAGCCAAAAAAGCGAAAGCCGCTTTTAATATGCCTATCATTTACCACAACAGATCGAACAACAAGATAGCTGAGCGGGAGCTGGGCGCAAAGAAAGTTTCTTTTGATGAGCTTGTAAAAGAAAGTGATGTTCTTGCAGCCTTTTCATCACTCACTCCCGAAACAAAGAACAAATTTGATGCGGCTGTATTTAACAAGATGAAATCGTCGGCTATTTTTATTAATGCCTCAAGAGGGGGGGTACATAACGAAGCCGACTTGATAATGGCGCTTAAAACCAAAACAATATGGGGGGCTGGTCTCGATGTGACAAACCCAGAGCCTATGAAACCTGATAACCCGCTTCTTGAAATGCCAAATGTAGCTGTTTTTCCTCATATCGGTTCTGCAACCGTAGAGGCGAGAGACGGGATGGCAACGCTAGCCGCAGAAAATGTAATTGCAGCACTTAATGGCCATAGATTACCCAATATTGTCAATCCTGAAGTTTACCAATAGATAGCCACATTATACCTATAAAATCAAAATATCAGGGAACTGTAAAGCATTTTTATCAAAATTATAGTAAATAGCCGTGCCGATTTGGTAAATTTGTTGGAGAAAACCAATGAATAATGAAAACCTACGGTAATCCTATTCTTAGACAGTTACCTGATCACTTAAAACAGTATATTGTTGATCAAAACTATGAACGATATACGCCGATAGATCAATCGGTTTGGCGATATGTGATGCGGCAAAATTATCACTACCTCAAAAATATAGCTTATTATCCGTATATCCCCGGCCTTAAAAAAGCAGGTATCAGCATCGAGCGCATTCCTGATCTCCAAGAAATGAACGATCACTTAAAGGAAATTGGATGGGGCGCTGCTACAGTGGATGGTTTTATTCCTCCTGTAGCATTTATGGAATTCCAAGCTTATCATGTATTGGTAATTGCGGCCGATATTAGACAACTGGAACATATTGCTTATACACCTACGCCAGATATTATTCATGAATCCTCAGGACATGCTCCTATCATCGCAGAGCAGGCATATGCCGATTATCTCCATTATTTTGGCAAAATTGGTGCTAAAGCAATGTTCTCTTTTAAAGATTTTCAGTTATATGAGGCAATCCGTAAACTGTCAATTTTAAAGGAAACCGTTAATGTGTCTGCTTTCAAAATTGCGGAAGCAGAAGAAGAATTAAATATTATCCTGGAAAATATGGGCGAGCCCTCCGAAATGGCTCTCCTAAGCCGATTACACTGGTGGACCGTGGAGTATGGCTTGATTGGTACCTTGGAGGATCCAAAAATATATGGCGCAGGGCTTTTATCTTCTATTGGAGAAAGTGCTTCTTGCATGCAACCCAATGTAAAAAAAATTCCTTATACATTGGACGCTATAAATTATCCCTATGACATTACGAAACCTCAACCACAACTATTTGTAACGGCCAACTTTGATCAATTATTGGACGTCCTAAATGAATTTGCAGATACGATGGCATTTAAGGTCGGCGGAAAAACAAGCATAGATAAAGCCATTGAATGTAAAAATGTATGTACAGCGGTCTATTCCTCTGGACTTCAAGTTTCGGGTAAATTTATAGAAACAAGCAAAGAGCGTGAACTTACTTATATAAAAACGGAAGGTCCGACAGCATTATCAATAGGTGATAAGCAACTGAACGGTCACGGTAAAGAATCTCATGCCAATGGTTTTGGATCGCCAGTTGGCTCATTGAAGGACGCATTAATGCCTCTAGAAGAATTTACAGATGAGTTTTTGGGCCGCTTTAATATACTCGTTGATCAATACACTGACCTACACTTCAAATTTGGCATCGAGGTAAAGGGCAAGGTCAAAAGTATCAAAAGAAAAAAAGATAAAATTATTCTCATTAGTTTCACTGACTGCACTGTTATTAACGGCGCAACGGGTAAAACATATTTTGAGCCACAAGATGGGATTTATGACATGGCCGTTGGGGAAAGAATTATTTCGGTTTATTGTGGTGCTGCTGATAAAAATGCCTACGTACAAATACCTCATAAAACAGAAACACATATACAAATCCCCATTTATACTGAAAAAACAGTTCAATTGCACAAACTATATCAAACGGTTAGAACCATCAGAGAAAGTGGAAAAGAGCTGGAAAGATTACCCGCTATTTGGGACTTAATAACTAAAACTTATCCTGACGAATGGCTTTGCCCGCTGGAAATTTTAGAATTGCTTTACAAATATCAGTCTTATACAGGAACAGCTGGGGCTATCAAAAATTATCTTCATAATCAGGCAAATAAAAACCCACAACTGTCTAAACTAATATTTGACGGCCTAAACATCATCCGGTAATGAATGTTTACCTAAACTATAGTAGTAAAATTTTCCAAGCTGTTTCCGTATCTCCTCTATCTAGAAATTCAGCAGCTTTTTTGTGAAGATGTATTTGGAGGCTTGCTTTATCTCCTATAAATGCGTTTAATAAATCTCTAAACTCTTCTTCTTGCCTTAATGCATCTACTGCCAGCTCGTCCGGCATCTGCTCTACATTTCCTAGCTGCCCTAAATGATTACCGCTAAGAATGGAAGAAAGTCTAATTTCTTTTGGTAGCTGATCTACGCCCATTCCTCGGTTTCTTAAGGGTTTTGCAACTTCAAACAGATTAGCAGCCGACACTCTACAATACCAATTTGCGCCAAGTCTTGCTATTAAGTCAAAATTAGCCTGATTCACTGTTCCATCATCATCAAAAATAATATCTTTTACATGCATAAGCACTACTTCGGCAAGAACCATATTACCCGCTCCAGGATTATCACCAAAAGATATAACGTCGCGTACTTTGCATTCTAGTTGAACGATTGATTCAGCTACTCTAGGAGGTCTTATCATAACAGATGAAATAGGTGTTAAACCAGACTTCACAAACTCATCTATTCCTTTGTCATATTCCGTGCTTGCTAAAGATTGTTGCTGCACCATACTGAAATTTACAATATTAATAACTACTTCTGGTACTTCTTTAATATTCTCTAGCGTATGCTTTGTTGAACCATCGCGCATACGACGTAAAGGTGAAAAAACACATATTGCAGGTTGCTGACTTACTATGTTAAAGTAGCTGAATGGGCTTAAGTTAACGTTGCCGGCATTATCTATTGTGCTGGCAAAACAAATGGGTCGAGGTGCCACCGCATGTTTAAAGATATTATCAAACGAAGGTGAATTTGGCTCTATTGTCTTGATATTCATCTTTTTATTTCTTTATCATCTCTATGAATCTCATTAAGCCCCTATATGGGTCTTTTCTTTTATTGTTATTGCTTATCGTTTTTTAAGGCTGTATTCATCGTAAAAATAGGTAAAGTACAATCCTCTTTAACAATATGGTTAGATAAAACACCCAAGCCTGATACGGATAAGCCGATTTCATCTCCCTGGTTTAACCATTGTTCCTGATAAGAGCTATTTTCTCTAAGACCAGTTCCATTCAGCTCCAGAAAGCAACCTGTTCCAACGGTACCTGAACCAATAATATCTCCAGGAAAAAGCTCGACGCCATAGGAAATACGTTCAATAATTTCTGCAAAAGTCCAATTCATATCAGCTAAATTGCCTTTAGACACTTCTATTTCGTTTACAAAAGCTTTCATTTCAAGAAGATAGGTATTTCCTATATGTCCGTTTGGACTCGGACAAGCGTAAGCGCTTAGCTCATCTGGCGTGACTAGCCAAGGGCCCAAAGCTGTGGCAAAGTCTTTCCCTTTTGCGGGGCCAAGATTTAATTTCATTTCCTGCATCTGTAAGGCCCTCGCGCTAAAGTCATTCATGATCATATATCCACCAATATAATCATCAGCTGTATGGGCCTGAATGTTTTTCCCCCTTTTATTGATCACAATAGCTACTTCCAATTCAAAATCCAACTGATTAAAATGATCTGGCAAACAATATATTGGTCCTTCACCATAAACCGCTTGATGGTTGGAAAAATAAAAAACAGGGAATTCTTCGAATGTTGAAATCATTCTTAGCCCTCTATTCATTCTAGCTGTTTCCACGTGCTGCCTAAAGGCATAAGCATCTCTTAATGAAAGTGGGTGCGGTACTGGCGATAATAAACGAATAGGCTGTTTTATTCGTCCGTTAATGTCTGGATCCTTTTTTACTCTTTCTGAAACTAACTGTGCTCTTTCCATCATCTGTTTTTCGCCAGCTAGAAAATCGTTCATGTTGGAAGGTATTTTTTTATCACAACTATTTAAATCGTATACAGTATCATTTACGTATAATCCTATACGCTCTTCAAAATTTATTTGATAGGAAACTAGTTTCATACTATTGTTCTGGATTTCAAATCTATGATTTTTACAATAAATTACCGTTTTTACTTGGCATTTTTATTAAATTTGTAATACCGCATACCAAAGCTATTTATGGCTACTTATATACCTAAGAGATTATGTTCAATCAGTATATCATTACTGACCAGGCCATTATTGATAAAAATAATATTTGCGCAGTATTGATCACAAGAAATAAGTAGATTTCAAAGTTCGATTGCAGGAAAAATTATTAATCTATTCATCATTTAACGCTAGCATCATGCCAACATATTATAAATTAGGAGAAGTTCCGTTAAAAAAACATACTATTTTTCGAAAATCGAATAACGAATTATATGCGGAGGAACTCGTCTCAACACATGGGTTTTCAAGCTTGTATTCATTGGTTTACCACTGTTATCCGCCAACAATTGTTAAACAGATTGGTTCATCAAAAAACGTAGCTCCAAAAATTGCAAGGGAAAAACATCTTAAGCATACAAGCCTCAAGGGGTTCCAGATTAAACCCGAGTTAGATTATTTGGAAAGCCGAAAACACATTCTGGTTAATAGCGACTTATACATATCATTAGCTGCACCAAAGACATCGATGGTAGATTAT
>DATMSZ010000109.1:0-10157 GCA_035565175.1 Pseudosphingobacterium sp. | reverse complement strand
CTCTTTTCTTACTTTCTCCAACTGTTTTTTAGCCTCTTCTTTGGTAGCATATAGTCCATAGCAGATTTTTTTTCTATTATGAGGCATGTTGCTTTCTAATACAAAGGCATCAATGCCTATAGTTCTAAAATATTCTGCCTGCTTAACAGCAAGGTCTATCGTTTTAAATGAACCTAAGACGATGCTATATGGTAATGCTTTAGAAGCTTTTTGTATAAGTGGCTTCTTTTTCGTTGTGATGGAATCAACCACTTTTTTTACAGTATCGTCTTGAAAAGAACCTGTATCGGTAACTGCTGAAGGTTTAGCTTCTATCGTATGATTTTGTACCACAGTGGGTGATTGAACGATTGTATGCGACGGCTTTTTGGTATACCACCAAAATAATGATGCCGCTATTAACAAAAGGGCTGCAGCGCTCCATCCCCATATCTTACTTTTATTAGATTTTTCGTCTACAATCTGTTGCTCTTCCAGCACCTCATTAATAAGGGGCTCTTGTGTGTTTGGCTCTTTTCCTGCTAATTCGTCTGTATTAACCGCTGATTCTTCTGTAGCAAGAGCTGAGTTAAGTTCCTTTACCGGTTGTAGGCCCCAAAAGCTGTCAGGATGGAGGGGAATAAGCACATAAGTGCCTTCCTGCTCTTTAAGGAAACCTATTTCGTCAATTTTGACTTCACCTTTATCACTTATTTCTGCTAAAATACCCGCAGTAACCTTTTCAAGGGTTTTGCTTGCATCCTCCATGTCTAGATCCAACGCTTTACTGATATAATCCAATAGATAATGATCAACAGGTTCGTGTTGGATTAAAGAATAACTGCTTGAAGGTGGGAGAAATGCTCCTTTAACGTCATCAAACCGAGCAGGAATACGCTCACTTTTAAAAATGCCAATGCCAGGTACTCCCACCTCCTGGTGGATAAGTAATAATTTATGAAGATACTGGCCAATGTTAAGCATTCTTATTTTCTTTTGTTCCGGTTGGCAAAATTAAAATGTTAAACATTAAAAAGAAACATTTACGCCACCTATTACGTTAAATCCTAAGCGTGGATAATAAAGAAATCGTTCGTAGTTATTGCTAAGAAGATTATTTCCTCTTACGTATACCCCTATTTGTTTCGTTGCCCTATATTCGATACCTGCACTCAGATCAACAAATGCCGGCATTGAAACGGTAACAGGTGCATTTGGGTCACCTGTCGTTACTCCCACGAACTTGTTGTAAGATTTTGCCTTCATAGCATCATTAAAAAATAGTTCGCCATCTATATAAACTTTTTTACTAATATTGATTCGGGTATTAGCGGCTACACGTAGTTTTGGAATGAACCATGCTTCCGCTTCATTTTTCATATCATATTCATTAAATACAAGATTTCCACCTAGGCTAAATGCCTCCGATATCCTTAAATTAATGTCGCCCTCGAAGCCAAAAACGGTGTTTTTATCGTCTCTATCATAGATAATGTCATAACGAGATGGGTTATTAGGATTAATGGCATAAAGAGGAACATCACTAAGCTGTTTATAGAATACGCCTATTTTATAACCAAGTGTTGCGCCCGCATTTCCTTTGATACCTCCAAAAACATTCAATTTTTCTAGCATGTTATGTACAACAAGCGTATTGCTTGTTGTATCAATAAAGGGTGTTTCGCTTATAAATGGATTTTCGTTTGCTAAGGATCTATAAGAGGTTTTTACTACATCTCCTTTAACGCCTGCATATAAACTAGCATATTCAGGTACTAGGGCAAAATCTAAGTCAACGGCAGGAAAGATGTTATTTCTGGTTTCATCGCCACCAAATTCACTAACCAAAGCAGCACCTAGGGTTATTTTGTAATTTTTACCTTGGAAGCGAATATAGGGATTAAGTCGGGCTATGTGATTTCCCAAGCTTAAGTCTTGACTTTTTATATTGGTGAAATCTCCCGATATGTTTGCCCCTACATTAAAGGCATTAATTTTTTTGTTAATGTTTCCGCTCAACGCAAAAGAGTTTTCTTTAGCTGAAAAAGCATTTCCAAAGAGATAGCCATCAGCTTTTAAGGAGTAGCTTAACAGCTCTTCATTGTCCTCATGGTTGCTATTTAATTCACCCTTAATATAAATGTCATTATAGTGTTGCTTTATGGGGTCTGGATTTAAGTCAGGCAGGGTAGGGACAAAACCATAATAACGGGTAGCATATCGGTTAAAACCAATTTCACCATTTAATGTGATTTTGTCGAGTATACTCCTTCCGAATAAACCTATTTTCTGTTCCCCAAAATTTTGTCCCTCTAAATCGGAACCCTTTTGGCTCAAGTGTTTTACAAATCCTCCAACCTGTAGCGCTTCATCTTCTCCATTGCTGATATAAACCTCACCTAGCAAGGTGTTAAAATTACCGACACCAATCTTTGCATAGTTATTCGTTAATATATCTGGCCGGCTTGGCGGAACTTGCTGTATTTCTAAACGATGCGTACCTGTGTTGATATCGAGTTTTTTATCAAAAATAGTATAATTGGGTTTGGAAAAATATTTGCGATTATTGGTTAAATCCGGACTTTGTCTGATCTTTACGGCATCAGCCAAAATGGGTTTATAATCCCTTATTACTTCAATCTCGCCTAACTTTCCTTGAGTCTCCTCTGTAGGTATCTGTTCTTCTTCTTGCGAAAAAGCTGTCAAGGAATAGAATCCAAGACCTATCAGTAATGTATATTTAAACATTGAAGGCTTCAATATCATGGTTTTGTTCTTTGTTGTTTTAATCGGTACTAACACCTTGTTCAATATTTAACGTAGTAATTAATTTTGTTGATCATTATCAAAAGTAGCATTCGAATCTACAGCTACAGAATCATTTTGTAGACTGTCTGTTTCTGAGCTATCAACCTTTGTTGAATCTGAGGTAACAGAATCAGTCTCTATGCTATCGGTCTTCAAGCTGTCAACTTTCGTTGAGTCGCTTTTTTTCTTTTTGTCGTCTACTTTTTTAGTATCACTTTTTTTACCAGTTATCTTCTCTAAACGTTCTTTGGCGGCAGGCAATATATCGTCGTCTCCTTCGTAATTTTCGATAATACTTTGCAAAGTACTTTTCGCTTGAAATTCGTCTTTTAATTTTGTGTAGCAATCGGCCAATAAGATAAAGCTTCTGGCTACCCAATAATCATATGACGGCATGTTTTTAATTAAGTCAAATGCCGTTTCTTGTGCAGCTTTGTATTCTCCAGCCTCGTATTGCAGTTTACCAATACTATATTTAGCCTCAGCACCAACGATCGTTTGACTATTGTTGACGGCTTCGTCAAATTCTTTTCTTGCAGTTTTTAAATCCCCTTTAAGCATATGCGCCTTGCCTGCATATAAATTTGCTTTGGCTTTGTCCTCCGCAGACGATTTTTCATACTCTTTTACATAACGAGCATACATGAGTGTATTATCGAAATCATGGATATTGAAATAAGCTACCATTAGATTGTTGATAGCAAAGCTGTAATGCGATTTATATTCTGCTGTTAATTCCAGTTTTTTAAGCGGCGCGATGGCATCATTATATTTCTTTTGATCCAGATATAGATTGGAAACGCTTAATAATGTACGTTCTGTGTAAGCACTAGTCCAATCGTTTAGGATGATATTGAAATCATGTAATGCTTCTTGTGGATGCCCGGTTTTATATAAACTTTCTGCTCGGATAAAACGAGCAAATTTTTCTTGTATCGGTTTTGGGAATTTATCGAAGTAGGCGTTTACAGCATCTATTGCAGCTTGATAATCACCACGGGAAAAGTAGTTGTTAGCCACTTGGAAGGTAATGTTATCTTGTTCAGCAGTAGATAAATCGCCAATAGCCGTGGTGCCAGCATAGTCTAAAAAGCCTTGAGCATCCCCCTTGTCTATATAAACATTTTGAATAGATTTTAAAGCTTGTTTAGCTTCCTGCGTAGTAGGGTACTGTTCAACAACTCGTTGAAAGGTTTTAACAGCAGCATCGTTATTATCGCTATTATACTGTACGAGTCCGATAGTAACCAAGGCTCGAGGAACGTAACTACTACGAGGGTATTTCTCGATCATGTCTTGAAGACCTTGTATGGCAACTTCATTTTCTCCTTTTAAAAAGAAGGTATAAGGAATTTCAAAACTAGCGTCGTCTGCGTAATTGGAATTAGGATATCTTGCTAATAAATCTGTCATGACGCCTATCTTCCCATCTGTATCACCTTGAAGGCCTTTGATAATTCCACTTTGAAATAAGGCATAATCTTGTGTCTTTGCTTTTGATCGCATCAATTGATTATACTGATCCATTGCTCTACCATAGTCTTTCAACATAAAGTAGGAGTCGCCTAGGCGCGCAATGGCGTCGTTTCTTGTGTTCAATTCAATGGGATCACCACTATTAAGAAACTTGGCAAAATAATTGGCAGAAACGCGGAAATTATCGTTTCTGAAGGCTGCATAAGCTAACGCATAATTAGCGTAATTGTATACGTCTGTGTTTTTTGCGGCGGGCGACTGTAAAAAGCGACTAAAGTTGGTAGTCGCTTCACCGTATTTTCTCACTTCATACATGGCTTCTGCCTTCCAGTAGGTTGCTAAAGCAAGTAATTCAGGCTCAATAGGGTTGCTTTCTGAACGCATAAAAATTGAAATAGCATTTTCGAAAGCTCTTTCATTATAATATTCTAAACCTCTATAATAGGTAACTTTCTGATAGGCTGCATCGGCCTCTCTATTGCGTTTTGGTATAGATTCTAAAATGTCGACAGCTGCTCTATAATTTTTGGTACTCAATAGTACTTCTGCAAGCAAGGTTTTTGCCTCGTCTAGGTTTTTCGAGCGAGGATAGGTTTTCAAATACTCTTGGGTAGCGTCTAAAGCCACTTGATGAAATTCTAATTCGTAGGAAAGTTTTGCATAATTAAGTAAACCCTGTTCTTTCATGGAAGGATCAAAGTCTAATTTTGAGGCTCGGAAAAATGCATTTCTAGCACTTTCTTTATTGCCTAACTTCACAAAAGAATCCCCTAGTATAATCATCCCACTTTGAAAATAGGCATCTGGTTCTGTTAGTTTTTCAAGCTCTTTTACTGCTTTCTCATAATTGCCATTTTTGTAGGCGATATAACCTATTTGATAATCATCCTGGTTGTTTTGTGTCTTTCCTTGATCTTGTGCTTGGAATTTATCATAATATTCTTTAGACTTTACTAAATCGTTCTTTGCGAAATAGGTAGCTCCAACAATTCTAAATATCTCTGTTTCGTTTTCTTGCTTTGTTGTATTCAGTATAGGAAGGATATATGCCAAAACATCGTCGTAGCGTTTATCTAAGAAATAAAGCGCCGAAATGTAATATGGGTAACTGTTTTCATAGGTTTTGGAACCTTTTAATCGTTCAAACTCACGTAACGCCGTTTTATACTCACCATCCAAATAGGCTAAATAGGCATAATAGTAAACAGAAGCTTCTTGATATTGTCCGTTCTCATCTTTTAAACGCTCAAATAGAGGTTTAGCGGATTTATAATCTTCTGTCATAAACAACGAATAAGCGAGTTTAAATCGATATTCGGTGTTTTCAGCACCACTTAAATTGCCCCCATCTAGTTTTTTAAACCATTCAATAGCTTTCTTGTAATTTTTTTGAGCAAAGTAAGACCGCCCCACTTGAAAATATGCAGCTTTTGTATTAGAGCTGGTAGGATGGTCTTTGATGAATTTAAGGAAAAGACCCTCAGCATCATGGTTGCCGAGCTCTAAGGCGCATACGGCTTGATAGAACCGAGCGTTTTCTTTTAAAAGAGAAATTTGATCATTTTCGTCGTCTTGTATAGTGGTATTTGTTCTGATCTCTTCTACTTTGCCTAGTTGGTTATATGCAGAGGCATATTTGCCTTTTTCATATAATTCCATTCCTGTTTTATAGGCTTGGTTGAGCGATTGCCAAGCGCTTTGCTGAGCAATAGCTGTGCTTGATAAAAGGCTAAGTAATAAACTGATACGGGTGAATTTTTTAAACATATTGTTCAAATCCTTTTTATGCTAAATTAATGGGATGATGTAAAGTTTTGTGCACTATTAGCTAACAATTGTTAATAACCTGTCTATATAACGGCAATTATTGTTAAATAATGTGTTTAATATATTTTATTGGTTCGATAAGTCCCTCACTGCTGTAGATGCTAAATACGTTTTCCTGCCAGTAAATACAGAACGGCCATACGAACCGCAACCCCGTTTTGAACTTGGTCTAATATAATGGAATGTTTGCTATCTGCAACATCACTTGTAATTTCTACTCCTCTGTTAATAGGCCCCGGATGCATGATCGTAATTTCTTTATCGAGCGAATCCAAGATTTTTTTATTTAGTCCGTAAAGCATTGAATACTCTCTTAGGGAGGGGAAATAACTGATATCTTGACGTTCAAGCTGTATACGTAACATATTGGCCACGTCACACCAGTTGAGGGCTTTTAATAAGTCATGTTCTACTTTTACACCCAATGAGGTAATGTATTTAGGAATTAAAGTGGTTGGTCCGCAGACCATTACCTCAGCCCCAAGTTTTTGTAAACATAATATATTGGAGAGCGCTACCCTAGAGTGTAAAATATCACCGATAATGGCAACTTTTTTTCCTTCCACTTGGCCGTATTTCTCACGGATAGAAAACGCATCTAACAAGGCTTGTGTGGGATGTTCATGAGCTCCATCTCCTGCATTGATGATTTGAGCATTGACATGCTTGCTTAAAAATACACCGGCTCCCGGATATGGATGCCGCATAACAATCATGTCAACCTTCATTGCCAATATGTTATTAACGGTATCAATAAGCGTTTCGCCTTTGCTAACGGAAGAAGAAGAGGCAGCAAAATTAATCACATCTGCGGATAAGCGCTTCTCTGCAAGTTCAAAGGAGAGTCTTGTACGGGTTGAATTTTCAAAAAATACGTTTGCAATAGTAATATCTCTCAAAGAGGGCACTTTTTTTATAGGTCTATTAATGACGTCTTTAAAAGTATGGGCGGTATCCAGTAAGAGATGGATATCATCAGTAGAGAGATCCTTAATGCCTAAAAGATGTTTGGTGCTTAGCTGCTGTGCTGTATCTGCCATTATTTATGCAATCAAAAATGTTTTAATTGTTCTCTTCAGTTAACAAAATTATTTGATCTTGTTGGTCGGTTTCTTGCCAATTAACAGTAACTCTTTGCGAGTTGATCGAATCAACTTGTATGCCAATATAATCCGGCTCTATAGGTAGATGGCGAGAGAAACGACGATCTACCAATACTAATAACTCGACTTTCGCTGGTCGGCCAAATGCTTGAATGGCGTCAAGCGCGGAGCGTATTGTTCTCCCGGTCCACAATACATCGTCAATTAAAATAACTTTTTTGTTCTCAATCACGAACTCTATAGAGGTAGTATTAGGTACCAATGGACCACTTTCTTTGCGGCGAAAATCGTCTCTGTAAAACGTGATGTCTAATTCGCCAAATAAGATGCTATTAATCCCCAATATGTTTTGAAGTTCTTCTTTAATACGTTTAGCTAAATAGATGCCCCTTGGTTGAATACCGATGATTACTGAGTTTTGGAAATCATGGTGGTTTTCAATCAACTGCCGACATAAGCGTTGTATGGTTATTTGAAATTTTCGACCACTTAATAAGATTGACTGCTGCATTGGGGTTTATTTGCTTGAACCGTTAAAATCTTGTCTTCTAATGTATAAATGCTCCAAGGTTAAGGAAAATTTTTATTCCATCTGCAAACTTAGATAAATTTGCTCTGATATGCAATTTATGAAAGTATTGCACCGACTATATTCAAACAAAATGTGTGTTTGATCGTTCTTGTAATACATCGAATGAATAACATTATGAGGACATTATTTTATGTAATAGCGATTATTCTTTTAGTTGGTTGGGCCCTAGGGACCTTTGTATACGCGGTAGGCAATTTAATATATATATTATTGGTATTGGGTATTGTTGCGCTGGTATTGGGAATGGCCAAGAGAAATTCAAGGAATGGATAATCATTTTTTTTGCGTTGCTGGATCGTCCAACTCGTCATTTGGCAATTCGGGACTATATTTTAAACTTGGATCTAACCAATACATTTGGATGATTCTGGAATATCGATAATTGAGAGGAGCAAGCAGCAAAATACTTGGTATAATGACGCCAATATATAGCCAAGGATTATCAGACCCCCCTGATAAAACGAATGTCGCAATGCCTAGCGTAATTATTTCTGCCACGTTGAAAACATAGGTAACGTACATGGCAGTATAAAAATACCCAGGGTTGCGTTCAAATGTTAGGCCACAGTGGTTACATTGTTCATACATGACATTCGTGAGAGGACCTTTAAACATATTCCCTCTTCTACACCTCGGGCATTTACCTTTTAACATGGCTGGTAATACAGGGAGCGACTTATGGTTATGTGTGGTTTGTTTCATGTGTTTAATTATAGGGTGTCCTTTCTTCTGAAAGAAAAGGATAAGAAACTAAAGATAATAACGCTGGCGTCTTAACCGCGCCTGCAAAATCTCAAAAGAGCTTTGTATTATCTATCGTTGTTAAAGGTGTCACCTTGACCAAGATCGCCTGTTGAAAAGCCTTTTTTGAACCAATACACTCGTTGTTCTGAGGTTCCATGTGTGAAGGCGTCTGGCACAATGTGTCCTTGCGCTTGCATTTGCAGTTTATCATCTCCTATGGCGTTAGCGGCTTTTAGACCTGCTTCAATATCTCCCTCCTCTAAGAGTTTTTCTATTCTGTTGGCGTGATGCGCCCAAACACCTGCTAGAAAATCGGCCTGTAACTCAAGCTTTACAGAAAGCTTATTATATTCTTTTTCGCTTAGCCGACCGCGCATTTGCTGTACCTTTGCCATGGTACCATTTAAATGTTGGATATGATGACCAACCTCATGTGCCACAACATAGGCCATAGCAAATTCACCAGGGGCGCCAAACCTGTTTTTCAGTTCGTCATTAAAACTAAGATCTATAAAGAGCTTTTGATCTGCAGGACAATAAAAAGGGCCCATCGCGGTCATACCCGATCCACATTCTGTTGGGGTTTGATCTCTGTATAACACCAAAGAGGGCGCTTGATAAACTTCACCGCTCTGTTTATATAGTTGGCCCCAAATGTCTTCGGTGCTCGCTAATACAACCCTTACAAATGAAGTTAACTCTTTCTCTTCTTCGCTTATTTCGATAGGTTGCTCTTGCTGTTGCTGGGGTGCTTGATTTTGCAGCTGTTGAAGAACTTCTTGAGGATCTCCACCCAGAAAGCTTACGATTAATGCAATTACTATTGCTCCGATACCGCCGCCTACGGCTAATCCTTTTCCGGACATGCCTCGGCGGTCCTCAAAGTTGTCACTTTCTCGTCTGCCTTTCCAGCGCATAATTTTAGTTTTTTAAAACAAACTTAAATAAATTGCTTTTCATATGCAACTTATAAAAGCAGCAGTGTGTAAAGTGCCGGTAGATTTCCCTTCATTTTAAAAATGTGAAAAAGCAGGCAAGCAAATTTCTTAGGATCAAAAAAATAGTTGATTTCACCTGTGGGGTAGGGTTACCTCATTTGCAGATGATCTACGAATATGTTTATCGATTAGCTAAAATAAAAAAAGCCTCAAATGGTTGAGGCTCTTAATTGAATTTCAATTAAGCAGTCTGTTAGAATGAATAATCATCATCTTTTTTAGAATCAGCGGTTACTCCATTCTCACTAAATTCATAGCGTTTTTCTACTACTTCTTGATGTGCTTTAATATACTCTACAGTATCGTTAAGCCCTTCCGCAAACTTTTCGAAATCTTCTTTATATAAGAAAATCTTATGTTTCACAAAAACACCATCTTCTAATCTTTTCTTACTTTCCGTAATGGTTACATAGTAATCATTAGATCTCGTGGCCTTTACATCAAAAAAATAGGTGCGCTTTCCTGCTCTTACCTTTTTTGAAAAAACTTCTTCCCGTTCTTTGTTGTCAAAATCTCCCATTGTCAAAACTTTAAGTTTAAGTTCCCTGATTCGGCATAAATATAAATCAATATTTTTTAATAATGCAAATGGATTTCAATAATAGTTGAAGAAAAGAGATTTGGGTTGAG
>DATMSZ010000108.1:0-3247 GCA_035565175.1 Pseudosphingobacterium sp. | reverse complement strand
GTCATCTTTTTTACTGCAAAGATGGCTGATCAAACAGAAATCGTACCGATCTTAAATGGGGGGATGAGCTTTAAAAGATTTCTAAGGCCTTATTTTATTGCAGCGTCTATCATATGCGCCGTTACCTTTGTGTTCAATATTTATATTATTCCTCGTACAAATAAACTTAAAATCGGATTTGAAAACATCTATGTAAAACCCTTGGACAATAACAGCAAGAGTTCTACTCATATGCAAATAGACAAAAATAGCTTTGTTTATATTGACAACTTCGATAACGATCGAAAAATAGGTTATAACTTCATTCTCGAGACCTTCAAAGGACAAGAGCTTAAAGAAAAACTGATTGCCGACCGCATTACCTGGGATTCGATAAAAAACAACTGGAAAATAGAAAATTACACCATTCGTACAGTAGATGGACTAAGTGAAAAGATGACAAAGGGTACTGCTAAAGACACTACTTTAGATATGGCTCCCCGAGATTTTGAGATACGCGATAATGTTTTCGAGGCCATGACGACCCATGAGCTTAACGAAAGGATTAAAAAAGAGGAGATTAGAGGAACCGGGTTAATGGTAAACATGAAACTGGAAAAATACAAACGTTTTGTTTATCCTTTTTCTGCGTATATTCTCACTTTAATGGGCGTTTCATTATCTTCCAAAAAAGTACGTGGAGGGATCGGCCTGAGTTTGGGGCTTGGTATCGCTCTTAGTTTTACCTACATTTTGTTTATACAATTCGCGAATATGTTTTCTCTCAAAGGCGGATTGGCCCCAATTATCGCTGTATTTATCCCGAGTGTTATATTTTTATTGGTAGGGTTATACCTATTATATAAAGCACCAAAATAATCATTTTTTAAAAGCATATGCCACAGTTTAGCATTAACCGTAATCTGCTATTATTGCATTTAACGGTCATCATATGGGGGTTTACAGGCATACTAGGTGCGCTAATTTCGGTATCTGCTATTCACTTGGTATGGTATCGAGTTCTGATTGCATTTATATCACTGTTTCTTTATTTTAAGTTTACACGACAATCTATTAAAATAGAAAGAGCATCCCTTTTTAAGTTCCTCTTAACCGGAGGTCTGGTGGGCCTCCACTGGATATTGTTTTTCCAATCGATCAAGTTATCCAACGTCTCCGTCACATTGGTATGCATGTCGTCTTTAACGCTGTTTACTGCATTGTTGGAGCCCTTGTTTAACAAACGAAAAATTGAATACTTAGAGCTTCTCATCGGCTTATTTATCATCATTGGCATTTATTTAATCTTTAAATTTGAAGCACACTATGTAACCGGTATTGTGCTAGGCCTGCTATGTGCTTTTTGTGGAAGTTTATTCACGATCATAAATAGTAACCTCATAAAACACAGCAAAGCAACTACAATTAGTTTCTATGAAATGTTGGGAGCATGGTTATGGGTATCGCTCTACCTTTTTTTGTCGCAAGGCTTTACAGATAATATGCGGTTAAGTGGTAGCGATTTAGCGTATCTATTGATATTGGGAACCATCTGTACTTCTGCTGCCTATGTAGCAGGTGTTTCTGTCATGAGAGAATTAAGTGCATTCAGAGTGGCATTAATAACAAATCTGGAGCCTGTTTATGGTATCGTCCTAGCACTACTTTTCTTCAAACAGGAAGAAAAAATGAGTATCGGTTTTTATGCAGGAGCACTCATTGTATTGGGAGCTGTCTTTTTATATCCGGTATTGAAATCAAAGATAGAACATAGGAAGCTAAAAAGACAACTACCCATTATTTAAAATAACGTCTGCAATCGACTTATCTAGATTCCTCTATTATAGTCTACCTCTCACACGTTACTTTTTATTTCTTTTTCCTCAGATCCAATGTATACCCTGCGGTCCATTCGATAAAGTCGGCCTTACCTGCATGGGCCTTTATAGAAACTCCTGTAAAGATATCTCGGTATACGTTGTAACGTGCGCCAATACGTAAGAACATGGGCTTATTTTCTATATTAAACGCATTTTTATGAAGATAATACCCTACGTTGCCATTCAGGTATAATCTAGATGTTAGTAGATGATCTATATAGAAGGCTGGACCTCCAGAAAACAAGGCCCCAAAAGTTCCGGCTTTCCTACCTGCAATGAGCATGTCATTCCCCGAGGCTGAATAAAAAATATTTCCACCGACACCCAATCGCCACTTATATCCTACGAAGCGGCTCCAAAAAACCCCTAACGTAGACTTAAAATATTTCTTAGGATTGGCCATATCTAGTTGTTTGAAACCAAAAGCATAATTAAAATGTAATTCATCACGTTTAGGATTAGGAGCTACATAGTCCTTCCTAAAGTCGAATGGCCGGCTACTTGGAACGTAAGTTACCGCCGCAGTTAGCGGCAACAAATTAATACCGGTGTTAGGCAATCTAAGAGCACCGTTGGAAAAATGGTGAAAGGCAAGTCCGAGCCCAAATTGGAAATGCTTGGTCAATTGATAATTCACTTGTCCACCAAAATCTATATAGACATTATTTTTTGTACCTATTATTAAATTAAAGGGATTATCATCTTCATTGTAGGGGTTGAATCTACCTGAAAGCCCTAATGAAATTCGATAGTTAAATCCCCATTTACTATTTATACGAGGTCTAATCGGCGCTGCTACAAACCCGTAAACAGCATAGGGATCACCTACATGAGCAAGGCCAAATGTACTTGTATATAATCCAAATCCGTAGATAGGATAGTTAAAAAGTTGATGATAAATATTTCCGCCGCGTTTCGTTTGCCAGCCAATCTTTAAGTTGAATGCATTGTAATAAGCGTCGTGAAGAGACTCTTTTGCACGTTCATTTCCAGCAAGAACGCCACCACTTTCATGTTCTAACTGAATAACCAAATGCTTCCTTTCGTCGGTTGCATATACTGACGAATCATGAATTGAAAAGGTACGGGGATGATATTGAGCGGATGCATAAAAACTAAAGCTAACACAAAAAATGGTAATAAATGTAGTAATTAAGTACGTCTTGAACATAAGCAAATTCATAAATTCGGGGACGCCAAAGTTAAAAGAATAAGCAGATATTTATACTATTTATAAGGTAAAAGCACTTCTGATAATCTATTTTTTTTCAAAAAAACCAAATAAACGCTTTTTAAGACATGTAAAAACAAAAAACATCCAGAACCATTACCCCCCTAATCAAGCACCCTTAAAACGAATAAAAACAGCAAAAAAACTTTCAACTTAC
>DATMSZ010000107.1:0-7115 GCA_035565175.1 Pseudosphingobacterium sp. | reverse complement strand
ATATGCTTTTGGCTAATAGAAAAGTGGCCGAATACATTGGAAAGCAGAGCAGGGGAACCAAAAAATTACCATTTGTATATCGAAATCACGATGCTCCCAATGAGCAAAGCCTTACTTCTTTTGCCCAATTCGCCGCGCGGTTTGGCTATAAGATAAATACAAAATCCGAAAAGGAAATAGCGAAATCTCTCAATGCCCTTATGCTGGATGTAGAAGGTAAAAAAGAGCAAAATGTTTTAACCACATTAGCTATACGTTCTATGGCCAAAGCCGTCTACACACTGAAGAAACATAGCCATTATGGCTTAGCGTTTGATTACTACACCCATTTCACATCTCCTATTAGACGTTATCCAGATGTTATGGTACATCGACTGCTTGAACACTACTTGCAAGGTGGTAAAGCCGTAAATGAAGAAGCTTACGAAAAAATGTGTGTGCATGCTTCGCAAATGGAAAAAAAAGCTGCTGATGCAGAGCGGGCATCCATTAAATACAAGCAGGCTGAGTTTTTGCAAGATCAAATAGGAAATACATATTTAGGTATAATCTCAGGAGTTACCGAATGGGGTATGTATGTTGAAATAGAAGAAAATAAATGCGAGGGAATGGTTCGCTTACGCGACATTACGGATGATTTTTATTCGCTTGATGAAAAAAATTATGCGATTATTGGCCAACGTAAGAAGAAGCGCTATCAATTAGGTGACGAAGTAGAAATAAAGGTAAAAACGGTTAACCTCGCAAAACGTCAAATAGATTTCACGCTGGTAAGTTAGATTCTAGCGAAATAAAATACTTTTTCTATCTTCGCTACATGTATTCTATAGTCGATTTACAGACAATCATTGCGCAAGCATTATTACAACGAGATTTCCCTACAGAACCTAGTAATTTGTATGATCCGATTCGTTATTTTTTAAGTATAGGAGGAAAACGCCTACGACCGGTTCTAACATTATTGGCGACTGATTTATTTGGTGAAAAAATAGAAAAAAGCTTATCAGCAGCACTGGCAATAGAAGTGTTTCATAATTTCACTTTAATGCATGATGATATCATGGATGAAGCTCCCTTACGAAGGGGTAAAGATACCGTTCACAAAAAGTGGAATACTAATACGGCTATATTATCTGGTGACGCCATGATGATAATGTCATATCAGTTGTTGTCTGAAAGTCAAACAACTGATTTATCTGAAGTGCTTCATATCTTTAGCAAAATGGCTTTAGACGTATGCGAAGGACAACAACTGGATATGGATTTTGGAAATTCACCTTCGGTTACTGAAGATGATTACCTCCATATGATACGGTTAAAGACTTCGGTATTACTCGGTGCTGCCTTAGAGATAGGTGCTCTTATAGGTGGGGCTAACACAAAAGAAAGGAACCTTATTTATGAATTTGGAGTAAATATGGGCATCGCCTTCCAACTACAGGACGATCTTCTGGACATTTATGGAGATCCAGAAAAATTTGGCAAGCAAATCGGAGGCGATATTATCGAAAACAAAAAAACTTTTCTTTTAATTAACGCTATGCAATTAACAAAAGAAAAGAAAGAGGGGAAAGAATTAGAAAAATGGATCAATATGCCTACAAACTATAACGTAAGTGAAAAGATAAAGGCGGTCACTTCCATTTATAATATGTATGGAGTAAAAGCACTGACAGAACAAAAAAAATCATTCTTTTCAAACCAGGCTTTTCAAGCATTACAAAAAATAGATATTTCAATAGCACGTAAGCGGACACTGATAGATTTCACTAAAAGCTTGTTCATTCGTGAATCATAACACACAAAATTGGCGAAGGTTATTTCCACTCACTGATTAAACGAGAAATAATGAGGCCAAATTTTGACGAGGCCTACCTCTCTTCCATAAACGGGATCGGTATCAGGGATTGGTACAGAACCGATATTTCTATCCACTAAGGGCCTTTCTCCAGAAGTTCCATAGTTCATATCATATCCCCTACCCGCTGGATAGGCCCCCACACACAGCACTTCATCTTCTGATCCTAAGTTTCTATGGGCCACACCCGCTGGTATAACTAATACATCCCCCTGCTGTATATCCAATCTCTGCCCGCTATCTCCACCTAACATTAAAGTGGTACTTCCTTTTATGACGCCCAATACCTCATGCGTGTTACAGTGATAGTGATGAGCGGTTTCGACGCTTCCTATCCAATGATTTGTCCAATTACAGCCGTTAAAGAGCTTCACAAATTCCAAAGAAATATTATTCCTCTTTCATAATTACATGACTATAATAAAGCACTGGCAATGAGCTATTGGGAAAAAGCCCATCGTCTGTTAAAAAAACAAGAACAAGCATTTGGTTAATTAGACACGATACAATCCCTAATATCTGGCAACAAAAAAACAATCTTCATGACAATAAGTTTGGAGTATCAATGGTTATTTTCGACAGGATATTTTCAAGTTCATGGCTTTATTGTAATATTAATTGTAAATTTACGAGAACGATTTTATGATCGCTAACTAAGAAGTTGGCGTAGCTTATTAAACCAATTAATTTTATATGATATTTTAAACTTGCTATATTCGTATATAGTCTATTGACTCCTAAAATCTATTTCCATTTAACCTAGTTATTGTTGTGTTCCATAACAATTGTATTTTTTATGAAGAGGAAGCTAACACTCATTGAAGGAACAATGTATGCTGGTGGAAAAACACCTGTTAACGTAGTTGCCAGTATTAAAGTTAAAGGCATTATCTATGAAAAAAATTTACTTATCGCTATTAGAAAAATTCAAGATCGACATCCTCTTTTAAAGGTCAATGTACTTGAAGATGAAGAAACAGGAATACCTTATTTCGTTAAACAAAACCCTATTCAGAACATTCCCATACGCGTTTTAGAACGTATTACTGATGATAACTGGAAAAAGGAATCAATCGCCGAGTGTCTGACTCCCTTTGATGTAAAAAATGCTCCTCTAATTAGGCTGGTATGGCTTAAATCATCCGATATTTCAGAGCTAATATTTGTTGCCCATCACTGTATATGTGATGGTATGTCAATGTTAAATCTCATTGATGAAACCTTATTTTTATTAGATGATCCCAGTGCTGTGATCGGGACCTATGACTCATTTTCGTCCATCAGTGAAGTTTTACCAAAATCTATCACAAACAAGATCAATACCGTAAAAGTCTTCCTATTCAGTAAATTGGCAAAACTTATCTTTTTTGTCACGGCCAATAAAAGAGAGGTCACACGAAAAAACCCTTATTTAATTCATTGGAAATTAGACAAGGAGAAATCAGCGTCAGTTCTTCAAAGATGCAAGGAAAAGGGTGTTTCTGTTAATGCGGTGTTATGTGCGGCATTTGTACAGGCATTTAAAAGTGTCGAATCGATAAAGTCATTCTCAAAGCTCTACTGCGCAGTTGACACGCGAAAATTTATTTCACAGATTAAAAGTAATACTATGTTTGCCTTTCCTATATTAATAGCGTTAAATACTAAAAATGGTAAAAAGACAGATTTATGGGACCAGGCATATTGGTTGAAGGAAGAATTATCAACAAAAATCAGCAAATTTAATATTAATAATTTGCTTATGTTCAGTGAGTGTCTCTTGCCACTTTTACCAAAAATGACTGCGTATGCCAAAAATGATAGAGGAAGTCATGATTTTACTTTATCTAACATGGGAAATATTAAGTTAAAAGAAAATTACGGAAGTATTGAAGTAGAAACACTGTACTCGCCTGCAACGATATTTCCGTTTGGCAACCCATCTACCCTGTCGATAACCACTTTTAAAGGTGAGATTGATTTTATATTTACGTCAGATGAAAGTTTTATCAAATATGACAATGCCCTCTCACTAAAAGATAGTGCGATGAAATTTCTGAAAGATGCTATCGATTTATAAGCAAACATGATATTTTGAACGCCTAATACATTCGAAAAGTCCTAAAACAATAAAAACCCGACTGTCGTCAGGTTTCCCTATTGCTTGACGGAAAGTGAGGGATTACCTCGCTTTGCTCGGTGATCCCTGAAGAGGGGCTTCAAAGCAACATCAACCACTCACTACGTTCGTTATTTTTGTTGTTTTTGGTCTCTGTTCGAGCAAGCTCACAAAAGGCTAAAAACAACAAAACCCGGCTGTTGCCGGGTTGATGTTGCTTTGGCGGAAAGTGAGGGATTCGAACCCCCGGTCCTGTTACAGACAACGGTTTTCAAGACCGCCGCATTCGACCACTCTGCCAACTTTCCGGCACAAAAGTACGAACTCCATCCGTTTTAACAAATATAAAACTCTTTTTTTTTACGCATTAGAAGTAACTCCTTCATTTCGTGTAAATTATTTTTTCATGAAGTTTAACGGAAGCATTTTTTTGAAATTCACTTGAAAACACACCCCTTCTCAACATTGATTAAAGAGCTCTTTTTCAAAAAATATAATAACTATCGGGTATTATATCTAAAACATTCTGCGGAGCGGATTTCGAGGATTCAGTCGATAGGACGGGTTTGCCATTGAGCGATTTGGCCGATAGTGATCTTCCATAACCACAAACGCAATTACTTTCAAGGCAAACGCAATGAAGGTTACCTCAACCTTAAACACGTCCAGGCCCCACTTAACCAAGTTCAAAATAAACTTGGTTACTTTTTAAACAAACGTAATTACAGTTGGTACAAACATGATGACGGAAATGTACTGTACATCATCGGTGACGTATAGTTCGTATAAAAGACAAAGGTGATAGGGCTTTTATGGGTAATTTATCCAATAGTCATAAAAATATTATAGCTACATAAAAAGGGGCATCTCTAAAGAGATGCCCCTTTTTATGTATTCAGTAATGGCTCTTGCCTATTTCGTCTTGAAATAAGAAATAATAATATTTGCCAGCTCCTCTCCTATTCTTTCCTGCGCTTCATTCGTTGCTGCACCGATGTGAGGAGTTAGTGAAACCCTTGGATGTCCTAATAGTTCTTTTCTTGGAGTTGGTTCGTTTTCGAATACATCAAGACCAGCAAAAGACACTTTTCCGGTATTTAAAGCGTGAAGTAAAGCCAACTCATCTATTGTACCGCCTCTTGAAGCGTTTACAATACCAACTCCATCTTTCATCAAATCGAACTCCTCTTTTCCTAATACCGCTTTATCTAAAAAAGGAACATGCAAACTTATAAAATCGGCAGTTCTTATCAATTCCTCTGTATCAACTTGTTTTACAGGCACTTCAACAGACACCCCTCCAGAAAGATTTAATGTAAGCGATGCTGGAACACTCACAAAGTCACTCGCAATAACGTCCATTCCTACACCTAAGGCAACTTTAGCCGTTTCTTGCCCGATACGTCCAAAGCCAATAACCCCCAATGTTTTACCCTTTAGCTCCACTCCTTTTGCATAGGCTTTTTTTAATCCGGCAAAATTGCTATCGCCTTCATGAGGCATTTTTCTATTAGAATCATATAAAAATCGTACACCGTTATAAAGGTGAGCAAATACCAATTCTGCTACAGATTGTGAGGAAGCAGCAGGAGTATTAACCACGGCAATTCCTTTATTGCGTGCATATTCTACATCAATATTATCCATCCCAACACCACCGCGGCCAATTAATTTAAGATTAGGACATGCATCTATAAGATCTTTTCTTACTTTCGTCGCACTTCTTACCGTTATAGCGTCGTATGCTTGTAATTTCTCTTTTAAGTCTTCTTGTGGGATGTGGCTTGTATCAACGGTAAATCCTGCTTTCTCCAGCAGTTCTTTTCCTAAAGGATCAATACCGTCATTTGCTAATAATTTCATATAATACGCTTCTATGGATTTAAAATAAAGATTTTAATTAAGGATATTATACATTTTTTTCTGCAAATTCTTGCATAAGATCAACTAGAGCATTAATACTAGTGATCGTTAATGCATTATAAATGGATGCTCTGAAGCCTCCAACGCTGCGATGTCCTTTTAATCCTATCATACCTCTTTCTTCTGTTAACGCTAAAAAGGCCTTTTCCAATTCAGGACTATCCATAACAAACGTCACATTCATTCTTGAGCGATCTTCTATTTTTGCCGCACCTTTAAATAATGGATTACGGTCAATTTCATCGTATAATGTCCTCGCCTTAATAATATTTTCACGCTCGATTTCCTCTATACCACCTTTTGCTTTTAACCAACGTAAATTTAAAAGAGAAACATAAATAGCAAATACTGCGGGGGTATTATATAAAGATCCCGCCTCAATATGCTTACGATAATCAAAGATTGCCGGAATATCTCTTCCAGTTTTGCCTAACAAGTCATCTTTAACGATAACAAGCGTTACACCTGCTGGTCCCATATTTTTTTGTGCCCCAGCGTAAATTAATCCAAAATCTGCTACATCAATTTTACGGCTTAATATATCCGAAGACATATCGCATACCACGGGAATTGGTGATTTAGGTGTTTCGAATAATTCAGTACCATAAATAGTATTATTAGACGTATAATGAAAATAAGAAGCGTCAGTAGGTATATCATACTCCTTTGGAATGTAAGTGTAGTTAGCTTCCTTTGAAGATGCAACAACTTGCACTGTACCAAATTTTTGTGCTTCTTTTAGTGCTTTCGATGCCCAAGTGCCAGAATCCAAATAAGCAGCTTTGCCCACTTGAGGCAATAAATTCATTGGAACCATAGCAAACTGTTGACTTGCCCCGCCTTGTAGAAACAATACGGAATAGCCGTTAGGTATTGCCAATAAATCACGAACCAACGACTCCGCTTCTTCTATTACTGCCTCAAACGCTTTTGAGCGGTGGGAAATCTCTAATATTGACAGTCCTGAGTTATTAAAATCAATTACTGCTTGCGACGCTTCCTTAAATACTTCTTGCGGGAGAATACACGGTCCGGCACCAAAATTATGTTTCATTATTGAGTTAAATATAGATTTGAATATAAGTTTGTATACAAATTCTTATAAGCTTTGACCTTTAAGCAAAGCATTACCCGAATTATTTGTATTAGACAAATGTAAAGTTTTTATAAAAATAATTCAAAAAATTCGTGATTTTATTAAAAAAATATTGGTAATATTTTTGTAAACTTAAACAT
>DATMSZ010000106.1:0-12071 GCA_035565175.1 Pseudosphingobacterium sp. | reverse complement strand
AAAGTGCTGATAACTGGTACGTTAACAGGCGACAGGGGGCAACAATATTTCGATGTTTCCGCCGATTCGACTTGGGCTGGTACTGATACGCATGAATTCAATGGTCAATAAGAGGCTATGTAATTATCAGTCGGCTAGCCTAAGGAAGTAGTGTCCTAGAAAAAATATCTAAAAGAATTAAGTAACAGGCTGCTCATCTCGTAAAGTAGCCTGTTTTTGGCTGCCTTGGTCAAACCTAAATATATCATCTCACATTTTAGCGAGGCGAATCCCGCTGTGTCATTCATTAAAGTGCGGTTGTCAGCTTTTTGATTAACATTTCTTCTGTTTTTTGCCTATTATCGACAATCAGCTCTAGCTGAGATCCAAATATAAGCGTGAAAATATGAGTGCCTTGATACACTGATAAGAAGACACTTGCCGTAGAAAACTCAAATTGATACAAAATATATCTATTTCCGTGATTTAATGTAAAATACAGGATATACCCTGTGTCGATATGTGAAATATCCTGTAGTTAAATTGTCAGAAAGAACGTTACTTTGTCAGCATATACTACCAAATAGAAAGAAATGAAACATATGAATAAGCACTATGGTGAAATCGTTGAGAGAACAATAAGAAGAAATGGTTACAGCATTAGCGAGATTTCGCGAATGATGGGTGTGAATAGAAGGTCTATTTACAATTGGTTCGGTCAGTCTAAATTTAAAACTGAAATTATCTTTAAACTGGGTTGTGCCCTTAGGCATGACTTTTCTGTGGAATTTCCAGAACTATTTTCGTCGGAAGAGTTCCAACAGGCGTTTAGTCAAAATAAGTTTTCTAGTGACATCAACGTGTTTGAAGAAATGGAAAAAATTAATTTTTGGAAAGATAAATATATCAATCTGCTGGAGGCCTATAACCAGGTTCTTGCCATGCAATCGCCCAATATGCGAGTGGGTTAGCACGGTAAAAATTAGAAGCTTATAATACGATAGCTGTCTCTTAATTTAGACAGCTATTTTTTTTGGAGAAAATTTCCGTTGCAACCCTTTGTCCCATGCCCAATTGTGAATCGTGGCCGCCCTTATGCCCATCATCCTTTTCCTTCGTTCGTCAATTCACTTAATTTGGTATGCTCGCTTGATTTATACTATAGGACATCTTGAATTGCCAAGTGTTGTCTGTTAGATGAGGTCGTTTAAGTGCTTTGAGAAGGCGCTCAAAGGGGTATCACGTTTTTTCACAGGGTACAATTTTAGTTGATCGTTTGAGGCGAATAGTATTAAGAACTACCTTTAGTGTATAATTTAAAATTGCATAAATTTTATTAAAAAAAATAATGACTATCGAATACATCGCCCAAATAAACCACAATCGGCTATGTATATGGTCGAAGGAAAGACTGTTCGTCAGCCTAAAATTGGCCTCAAAATTTTCTGGTAGTATTATCTAAGTAAAAGCTGTGGCTTTGACAGAAGATTTTAAGCCAAGAGTTTTTGGTTACTTTTTGCGGAAAAAAGTAACACGGAATTGAATTAAAAGAGGATTAGGTCTAATTCCCGATACTCATAAGTTTTTTACAAAAAGATTGTATAAATATATTAGTACCAAGTTAAACAAATAGCTTACAAAATGACAACGTCAAAGAACTTCTATGGATTACTAGGTTATATGTTAGTGCTCCTTGTCTTTTATTGTTTGTTTTATACCATCATACGGTTTCTTCATGATAGCCATCCAGCCTTTTTAAAACTAACCATCATTGCTATTATACTTTTATCTCCCTTTTATGTCATTCCCTTTATAAATGCTCATTTCTGCCCATACAAAAATATAAAACGATTAATGTTGGGCTTGGCTATTCTATGCACTGCAGGTATTCTTTTTTTTGGATACATTGATTTCTTGAAAAATGAGGAAAAGATGATCGACCGTCGCTCAATTCCTTACTTATATCATATATCAATCACGATAAGCTTTTACTGTTTATACTTAAAAGAGAAGAAAAATTATCTTTTATGAAAACACCTCAAACTTCTTCTTCATGTTTTTATCCTAATAAATACACGATGAGTAGTAGCCTTCAATCACCCATCCGGGCAACAAACATTTTTTAGATGGGTTGATAAAGCACAATTCATCCGCACAATTATCCTATCTATCCGTGAAATGATCAATCGTAGTAGGAAATGCTGGTGCACTTATACCGTTCTTCTATGCATAGATTTGGTAGGTGGTAATTCCCTAGATTATCTGGATGCCTAGCCTTGGGGCTTCTAATTAATTAAATACAGGTACTGCTGCTGACTTTTATTTGATGATTACTGCAAGATCAATAATAATTAATCAATATATAAAGGCATCAATCAACGGGAAAATTGAGCAGTATTGTTGGGAAGGTGACCGTGTATTATATATACATCGGTTCGGCGATAAGTGCCAATACGAGCGTGGGAGAGATAGTTTGGGGTGAGTCGGGGGTGAGCAGAATTGTTCGTAAGTAAACAACTGCCGTGCAGATTTTTGATGTCACCGTTTTTTTATCGAGACATAGATAAATTTGATCGAAGCAACGGGAACTTTCAAAAGGCGGCTCGTAACTTGAGGAGGTAACCATGATAAGAGGCATCACAGAGACCTCTCAGGGACATAAAGGAAAAAATAGCAGGGTCGAGTTTGCAAATGTGCTGAATTTTTGGTATATTAAGGAATGTCCGGATAACATACAATAGTACAATAAACTGAGTTAAATTTAAAAAGTCAAAAATTATGAAAAATCAACAATCAGGTGTAACACTTACTGCCCCTACTAACGGGCAGAGTTTTTTAGTAGGTCCGGTCCGTCTTGCTGCAAGTGGCAGCAGGGGTTTTGGCCCGGTCGATGGGTTGGCGATCCGCAATCGACAGCATTATCATTTAGCGATGGTGGAAGGTGGTTCCGACACAATTAACATTGACACTACGATTCTCCTTCAACAAGGGACTTATCGTATCTTTGCTCGGATGTGGGACAGCATCGATGGAATAGTCGATACAGAGGAGATCACGTTCCATGTGCACGGCGGCCCGGAAGCAACAACTAGTATCAGTATATCGGATCCCGCCCCGGGCTCATCATATCCTATTGGCCATAATATAACGGTTAAGGTCTCGGTGAAAATGCCGGAAAACAGGAGTGTCGAAAAGGTGGAATTATATGCAGGGGAAAGGATAATCGAAGAGCTATTTAGCTCACCTTATCAAAATCGGGGTTGGTATCCAACCGCATCAGGCAATTATCTGATCAAGGCAAAAATGACGATGAATGATGGGGAGGAAATATGGGCTGAGGATGTTCCCATCAGTGTAGGGACCGAAGTTGTTAATCCAATAGGAATAGAGCTCCTCTCTCCTACAGCTGACGAGGTGTTCCTTCCGTCTGATACACTTTCTCTGAAGGCCAAACCGATCGGAGGAGCTCCCGGAACGGTGTCGCATGTGAAGTTCTCGGTTGGCGGTGAATGGAGTGAAGAGGTGACCACGCCGGGAGCCGATGGGATCTATGAAACTGATTGGACGGGGCAGGTTCCAGGCCGTCACGAGGTATTGGCAGTTGCGTCTGTGGTTAACGACGGCGATTTAGAGAGTGATCCTGTTTACATCAATGTCTCAGGGGGAATAGAGCTCATTACTCCTACACATGGGCAGCAGTTCAATCTATCGCAACCGATTCCAATGAAGGCTAAGCTGGCCGAAGGGGTACCCGTGGATGAGGTGGCGAAGATCCGATTCATTTACCAAGGCACATTGATCGAAGAAATTCCGGGGAATGGGACAGACACCTACGAACATAGCTGGTTGCCTGGAGAAGCGGGCCGGTATGAGGGCGTCAGGGTGATCGCCATCCTGACTGACGGCAACATGCATCGCAGCCCTGGGATCGCTATCCGTGTGAACGAAGGATAACATCAGCAGACACTGTGCGCGATTCTCTGAAGGATGACGGTATGGGTTCTAAGGTCCTCCAAACGTCCCATTAAGGTATGCCTGAAAAACAGTTAGGCAGAATCTTTTATTCAGGCGGGGTTCTCTTATAGGGAACCCCGTTGTTTTTTTATTTTTAACACTCTTATTGACTCTCCGAATGGTACTTTGGTCGTTTCCGGATTGCTTTATTTGTCCTAAAATATAAATAAAATTGGCTTATTGTGGCCTTAGGCTTTTGGCTTAAATTGTTTTTTTGCACTTTCATTCAGTGTCAGAGAAATAAGTCTAATGGATTGGGAAATGAACATCATATACCCTTTGCGCCTTATAGTTGAAGCAGCTAGACTTTGTGGGGGGGATAGACGTTCGGTGAGTCTGGAAATAGCTATACGAGATGGAAGAAATATTGCGTCTTTTTAGAGTCTGTGATTTTTTGTTTTAGCCTGTAAATAATAATAACATGTTGTTTAATTCCATCAGTTTTGTGGTGTTCTTGCCCATCGTATTCTTTTTATATTGGTTTGTGTTTCAGAGATCCCTTAAGCTGCAGAATGTGTTCTTGTTGCTGGCAAGTTATTATTTTTATGGCTGTTGGGACTGGCGCTTTCTGTTCCTGCTCGCTTTTTCGACTTTTCTTGATTATTCTACCGGATTAAAGATTCATCACGCCAAGAGCCTGAAAAGTCGAAAATTCTGGCTTGTTCTGAGTATCGGTATCAATCTAGGTTTCCTTGGTTTCTTCAAGTATTATAATTTTTTTGTGGAATCGTTTGCCGATCTGATTGGCCAATTTGGGTTCAATCCGAATATAGCTACCCTAAACATTATTCTTCCTGTGGGCATTTCTTTTTATACATTCCATGGTTTATCATACGTCTTAGATATCTACAACAGAAAGATCGAGCCCAGCACAAATTGGGTGCATTATTCTTTATTTGTCAGTTTTTTTCCGCTTTTGGTTGCAGGGCCGATCGAGCGGGCGACCCATCTATTACCTCAGGTGGAGAGAAAACGGAACTTTGATTATACCAAGGCGGTCGACGGCTTACGGCAAATTCTTTGGGGCCTTATTAAAAAAATAGTCATTGCGGATAACTGTGCAGAATACGTCAACATGATTTTCAACGATCCGGGTGGCTATTCCAGCGGTGTGTTAGTTATAGGGGCTGTTTTGTTTACGTTCCAGGTTTATGGTGATTTTTCAGGTTATTCTGATATTGCTTTGGGTGTGGCACGTCTGTTAGGGTTTGAGCTGCTGAAAAACTTCAACTTTCCTTTTTTTTCGAGGGATATTGCGGAATTTTGGCGAAGATGGCATATTTCCTTGTCATCATGGTTCAAAGACTATCTGTATATACCTCTGGGTGGCAGTAGGGGCGGCTTATGGATGAGCATCCGCAATACAATCATTATATTTTTAGTAAGTGGTTTCTGGCATGGTGCAAGCTGGAACTACATCGTTTGGGGAGGCTTAAATGCCTTATATATAATACCCTCCATCGTTTCTAGAAACGGTCGCGCGAATTTAGACATTGTTGCAAAAGGAAGGTGCTTGCCGACTTCGCGAGAATTGTTTCAAATGGTGACTACGTTTTCGCTGGTAGTCTTTAGCCTGATTTTCTTCCGTGCTTTCAGTATAGGAGGCACCTTTCAATATATTACGGCTATTTTCTCTAATGTGGGTGATCAATATAGCCACTTAACATCACCCGAATTTCGGGGGATTAAGGTTTGTTGCATATTGATTATGTTATTTATTGCAGTAGAGTGGGTAGGGCGCGAACAGAACTATGCGATAGAGGAAATAATGTTCAATAGGCCAAGGATAATACGCTGGTCTTTTTATTCCATAACGGTCTTCGTTCTTTTAATGTATATGAAGACGGGGGGAACTTCTTTTATATATTTTCAATTTTAAATGAAAAAGTTTTTTATATCCCTTGCTTTGTTTTTGATGTTAACCAGTGTGGTTTATTGCGTTGGTTTGATCGCTTTTGGGCGATTTGTTCCGTTTTTAATCCCATGGAATTTACCTTATATACGAGGACACGCGATAGGCCATACCTTCACCAGGTTTAAAGAAGCAGATAAAATTGATCAGGATATTGATGTGCTGGTAATAGGTCCTTCCCGCGCCTACCGTGGGTACGATCCGCGTATTTTTAGACAATGTCAATGGAGGCTTTTCAATCTCGGGTCCAGCGCCCAAACACCTGTTCAGACGGCTTATGTGTTAGATAGGTATGTGGCAAAGATTCGACCAAAATTGGTAATACTTGAAGTAGCTCCTGAATTATTCGCTTCCGATGGAAATGAGTCGATGGTCGATTTCATTTCGAACGCTGAACTTGATATCGAACTTGTACGTTTGGCACTACTTCAGAAAAACATAGGAGTGTATAATACGTTGCTTTACAGAGTTTTTGCGGATATGCTTGGCTTCAATGACGGTTTTGTTGAAGAGAACCCAAGCAAGAGCGGGGATTTATATGTGGCCGGAGGGTACGTAGAGTCGAACAATCGTTATGATGGGAAGGGCCGCTTTGAATCAATCGATTATTCTTTTGCATCGAGACAGGTTAGAGCATTCGAGCGCATTATCCAGAGATTACAGGAAAAAGAAATCCCCTATCTTATTTTGCGGTCTCCTGTTCCGCGGGCTCGATACGAAGCGGTTACTAATGATTCCTTTGTGGATGGGTTCTTTTCTAAATACGGCTATTATCAAAACGCCAACGAATCGTTGAAACTGCCCGATAGCTGTTTTTCAGATAACAGCCACCTCAATCAATCTGGTACTAACTGTTATAATGAATATGTAATAAATTTAATAAAACAGAGGGGGTATCTAAATAGGTGATTAATTTTTAGTTAGCAGGTGCTTTCGTAATACCGTTTAAAAATACCAAATCCTTTGAGCTTAGCGGTCTGCTTTTGATTTTAAGGTCTCCATATGCAAACTACATTTTAAACGAGTCATCAAAATAAATAATTTAAAGAACTATCAATCATGAAAAAGTTAAACTTGCTTCCAGTATTGGTGCAGGCTTTTAAAAAGTCGATGTCTCAATGATGCGGTGGGTTATAGTTTTTATGTTTTCTTTTTCCGTTATTGCAGGCCCGTACAATAGCAGGAAAATACAAATTGAGGGAGGAATAAAACCTGCGTATAAGCCTGCTCATGGTGTTTATTTTGTAGCAAGCGGTACAGAGCCTTTTTGGGGTATGGAAATAATAGGAGAATCAGATAAAGCTGAAGACCATTGGAGATGCTATTGCGATGCCCTACGCACCTTCGGTAGAGATCATGGATACAAATATAAAGGTATACCGATTACAAACGGAGTCTGCGAAAATGACCATTCAGATTGCGGAATCCGAATGTATAAATGCCATGTCTGGCAAAATATCGCCCTGTAGGGTTAACACAAGCTATACGAAAAACATCGACGAAAGATACACTGCGCTAACAGGTTGTGGGTACTATATAACCAATTACCGCCAGCACGATATCTGGTGCTGGAAGGAACCAAATGGTGCTTCAAAAAAAACAGATTAATATAAATTTATATAATGCAAAAACCTATTATCCTATCATTGCTCGCTTTTGCCTTGGCAAATTGCCAAAACCATAAAGAAAGCAGCATATCAATGGAAGAAATCAATTCGATGGCTACCGAACAACCGGCCACTGTGTTAAATACAGGGTGTTATTGTTACGATGACGGCACTAATGTTATTAGTTTTGACATAACCGGCTTTGGAAATCAAATTATGGGGGCTTTAACCTATGCGTTAGAAGGAAAAGATCTCACTATTGGAACTTTTGAAGGATATCTTTCCGAGCAAAAGTTGTTTGGAATCTATATGTTTAGTTCGGAAGGTGTTGAAAGCACCAGGGAGGTTGCCTTTATACTAAAAGACGATCAATTAATAGAAGGCTATGGCGAGTTAAATGAGTTGGGGAATTCTTTCAGGAATAAAGACAATATAAGCTACAGCTCTACCATGCCTTTGACAAAAACAGATTGCGGTAACAGCGAGCTTTATAGTGTAAATGGATATTGATATCTCTAAGGAAGCAAAGAAGCAATCCCAATTGATACTTGTCTACCCCTAAATAAAACAAAGCCGACTCATCATGTGAGTCGGCTTCGTTAGCATTGATCAACTACTTGGTGTGTGTACTTAATTCGCAAATGATTTTGCGGTGTACGATGTATATCGGGATGTCCATTTATATATACCATAAAACGCTTCAATCCCGGTATGCTGCGGTTGATCAAATAGTTCATAGAGAATGGCCGCTTTCACCTGTTGGTTATTTCGACATTTTGCGAGAAAGGAATTAAGGAATTTTTCTTGCTCGGCTTCGCTCCGTGTTCCGGTTTTGTTCCTGAAACCTATTTCGGTGAACCAAATAGGTTTAGAAAATTTAGTAGATAAGAATTTTGTCATGTCACTAATATTGTAGTTTTTAAGAGCAAGTGTTTCCATTTCGTCGTACCAGTGATAGCCCACAATATCAAATCTTACACCATGCTTTTGAAGCATGAGCAGAAATTGATAGTGCATCCAGCCAACATCTATCACCGTTTTAGCATCTGGATCCTTGGATTTTATGCCGTCGTCCATGCCCTTGAGATATGCCGCGGCAATTTTGAATTTTCTTATATCATAATGTGATACCTCTGCGCCTGATTTTCCATAGTAAATTACCCTGTTTTCAAGTTCGTTCGCTAAATTGTAGTAAGTGAAGTCATCTTTATACTTTCTGGCAAATCGGTCACCTAAGACGCGTCCGCGGTGGTATGAATCGCTTTCACTTACAGTGAAATCCAGCGTCCTCGGGTACAACATAGGTAAAAGCGTAACGCCGGTAGCCCGAGCGGCGTCCTTTAACGGACCGTATAAATGCGGTACAGTTATTTCTCCTGTGCTTGCTTGAGACATCACATCAATCCTATAGATGTTCATGCCCATGTTTTTCAAGAGACTTATCTGGGTCTTTGCAGGCGTACTGATGTATGGCCTCGTACCCAAGGGATGTCCATTTACACCATAAAACATTGTTGAGGAGCTCGCTGTTGTGGTCGACATTGTTGTTGGGGCCGAACCAAGTGTTTCTGTTTCTTCTAATAACTCTTGTTTGGAGCAAGCAATTGAGCACAGTGAGATGGCTGCAACTGCAAAAATTGAAAAGAATTTCTTTTTCATTTAAGTGTTAGCTTGTGTAATGATAACGAAAACTGAAGGCATAGAAAGTCACAACAAAAATGGTTGATTAAGCCTAAAGTGAGCGTTATTTGTTACGGTTGGATAAAAAAAATAACGTTGATCAATGCTATGAAACCTAACGATGAAGCGCCCCTAAAATTGTGCTGTTGTGTGAATCTGACACGTAAAGATATGTAAATTATTGATAAGCACCAATATTTGGAAAATTTTTAAGGATTGCTCATACACAGCGCAATTTATAAAGCATTTCATTTTACATGACTTGATGAAGCTGGGCTAAGTACTTGTTCAAATGAAAATAGCCCTATGTTTAAAGTATGATTAGGCCTAACCATTGTCTTATCATAGAAGAATAATGTCTTATCGTGGACAGTCAGAGAGACGGCCACTATTATATTTGCAAGTGTAATTGAACCATACCATGTCTAAATTTCATAAATAATTTTCTCTTCAACTAATGGAACCATTCAAGGAGGGGGATATCGTAGGAGTAGAATTCGGCGGTATTTTCAGGTATGCAAAGCTACTTAAGATCTTTTCAGGTTCTCATTTTCCTTATGCTGTGTTAATGAGTAATGGATGGCATTTGCGCATTCTAGAGACAGAGATCATCAATTTGAATCATTGTAATTGCCGTACACAAAGCGTTACAGAAAAAAATGCAATACCACGATCTAGTAGTTGACTTTGTTTTCACGGTATTGAGACTCCTTGGTGTACTAGAATGAAGCTATTTCTATTTTGAAGATACTAAGTAGTGCCTGCCTATGCCGTTAGGGGTTGGCATGCACCCATACTTGATACAAACTCAAAGGTGTAAGTCTCAACTCACTTTGATAGTGTGAAGAGTTAGCTGAGACGGATAGTGATTAAAATTGTCTTATCATAACAGAATAATGTCTTATCGTGGACTGTTCAGGAGGTGGTTGTAGTTATATTTGTTCTGCATATTTCATCCAACATTCTCCATAGTCTGAAAACGGGAATAATGATATTGACGATAACCGAAAAATAATAAACATGAAAATATTAAAAAAAATCCTACTCGGAATCGCCGCTGTAGTCGCATTGTTGTTGATTGTTGCTTTGTTTGTAAAAAAGGATTATAAGGTGGGAAGAGAAATTATCATTAATAAACCTAAACGAGAGGTATTCAACTACGTGAGGTATTTAAGAAACCAGGATAATTATAGCAAATGGGCAAGAGTAGATCCGGAAATGAAAAAAACGTATCGTGGTATAGATGGTACGCCTGGCTTTGTTTCCGGCTGGGAAAGTGATAATGATGAGGTAGGAGCAGGGGAACAGGAAATAATGAAAATAACGGAAGATGAGAGAATAGATTTTGAACTTCGCTTTTTTCAACCCTTCGAGGCTACCGAGCCTGCGTTCATGGCTATTCAGCCGATTTCTGAAAGCCAGTCTAAAGTTATTTGGGGATTCAGTGGGCATATGAATTATCCGATGAACCTAATGTTACTATTTATAGATTTTGAAGAGATGATTGGTAGTGATTTACAGATAGGGCTGGAAAAGCTAAAAGACATTTTAGAAACACAGGCCCTTGAAGATTAATTTTATTTACCACCTAAAAAAAATAGACAATGACAACAGTAAACGTTTATCTCAACTTCGCTGGCAATTGCGAAGAAGCTTTCAATTTTTACAAATCTGTATTAGGCGGTGAATTCTCCTGTGTAGGTCGGTACAGCGATATGCCGGCACAAGAAGGTATGCCACCCGCTCCGGAAAGCGATAAGGACAAAATTATGCATATTGGCCTACCTATAAGTAAAGAAACGATGTTAATGGGAAGTGACATTGGTGGTGAATGGACTCCTGATTACAAACCGGGTAACAATTTTTCAATTTGTGTGAGTGTAACTGACAAAGAAGAAGCCGACAGGATTTTTAACGGTCTTTCTACGGGCGGAAATGTATCTATGCCCATGAACCAGACTTTCTGGGGTGATTATTTTGGCATGTTTACAGATAAGTTTGGCATCAACTGGATGGTGAGCTTTGCTGAACAACCGCTAAAACAGCAATAAATCATACAAATACTAAACAGACAATAGATTGCTGCTGGCATCTGTAAGGTGGGAAGCAATAACGCACTTGTTTAGTAGATCATGATAATAGTATGACTATTCACGGTCGCTGAAACAGGTTACCCTCTGACCAAGATGATGATCCACCCCATTTGGGTGTGTGTCAAAACCAAAATGATTTAAAGAAAATTGCTAAGGAGACCAATCTTTTACAATGTCTCATCATTAAAGGTGTCGGCCGTGCATTCCATCATGATTGCATTCCCGACCCTTACATCGCTTACCAGACAGCAGTCTTATTCTCCCAAGTATCTTTCTATCTATAAACGTCAAGGAAGACTCAATGGGTTATTTAGAAACTAATGACGATTTATCGCTTCTGTTTGATTTGCCTAGAGGTGTAAGCTCAAGAATGCTTGACTGTTTTTGTACTTCAAAATAAGTGTGAAACATTGCCTGTGACAGTTTTTCACGTCAAAAATGTAAACTAGTGCAGGAGTTACAATATAGCTTAAAGTGATATCTTTGTTAAGATATTAATAAGTCGATTAAGTGCTTTTAATTCTTTTTTGAGATATCACTTTAGGCCTTAATAGAGAGCGGTATGTATTTAAAATTATTTAACGTAGTCTGAGATGGATGGAAGGTGAAACGAGGTTTCGGTGAATGTTCTGAAGGGAAATTGTCTTAATGTAATGATAGTATGACTAATTAGGACATAAAGAGGTGAAATATAAAGTTAGATTTACGTACACAAAAAGTGAAAATAAGAAACAATTTTTACTTCGAAATTAAAAGTTAGCAATTTATGCTCACAAATAAAAAAAT
>DATMSZ010000105.1:0-9524 GCA_035565175.1 Pseudosphingobacterium sp. | reverse complement strand
CTGCGTAATTACATAAATAGCTCCGTCAGATATTTTAGTATCAAAGAAATAATAATCCAGAGAAAGTTTTTGTAATATTTTGCCTGTTGTGTATTCAAATATGACAAACGTTAGGTCTATACCAATTGAACAAAGTACGAGGTTTATCCATTTTGTTACTGGTTTTATATTTTGACTTTGCCATCCTAGTTTGTACTCATTTTTACCGTCAGATACCACACCAAAGGCTCTATCTGTCAATTTATCCTCAAACAAAACAGGAATGTTCAATTCCTTAAACTCCGATTCTGATATTTCTTTTATACTCGTTTCCATTTCTGTTAAAAAACTTTAGGAAATAGAAGCTGCAGCACTCATATTTCCGTCTTGGTTAGAAGAAACCAACATTAATACTGCCCTGATTTCCGATATTTATACTTCTCGTAACATCATCGAAATTAATACTAACTCTGCAGCGTGATTACCTTTCTAGCATTCCTTTCAGTATGCGTTCGACATTCATTCTGTCAGACAAATCCCAATACCACCATTTACCAGGGCTATTCTTTTCTTCATTAAATCTTCTTTGATAGGCAATTTTAAATAAACTCATAAGTAATACCAGCGTCTTTTCCTGTTCGTTATCCGGTAAATCCGCTAACCTTTTCAAATTGTGATATGCAACGCCTTTTTTAAGTAAAACACAAGGTGTATAGGTTGGCCTTAATTTACTTTGCTCGATTGCTGGCTCTATATCGGTTTCTTTTGGCTTTGATTGCAAAATTAAACCTAATATGTCGTCGAGATAATTTCTCTTTAATGCCGGATTCAGCTTAGAGAAGCGATTCAACAATGGTTTCAGGTCTATTAACTCTTGTCCGTATCGGTTGATGTCTATCGCTTCTTCAATTGTCAGCATAGGATATTCTTGTCTATTTTAGCCACTAATTTAAAGGAAAACTGTACTTCGCTTTTGCATCATGCTCGGAAATGCACACCAATAGTGCAGCACCACCTCCTTGAAGCCCACTTTCTGGATAACTCAGCTCCCAATAACGATTATTCGCTGGATCTCGAAATAATTTAAACCATCCACTTGAATCAGTCGCGATCTCTATGAGATAATTGGATATCAAAAACTGTATGCGCTCCCCAATAGCATCATTCTGCATCTCAATACCATTGTGTTTTAAAGTAGCTTGTAACTTGACTTCGTGGGCTTGTAGCTTATTCATCTTGCCTATATTTCTTTAGATAGATTCTCATTCTTTGCCCTCAAAACTCGCTAGCTCTTTATTTACCTCATCCAATAACTGTTGTTCGGTTGGCAAATAAAGTTTGTATTGACTTGCTACAATTTGCTTTTGCCCTTCAGGCAGTGTGAATTTCACAACGGCATCGTTCTTATTTGCACAAAGCAATATTCCAATCGTCGGATTTTCGTGCGGTAGTTTCTCAATACGATCATAATAATTGACATACATCTGCAACTGTCCTATATCTTGGTGTGTCAACTTAGTGGTTTTTATTTCTATGATTACAAAGCACTGTAGTAAACGATTATAAAATATCAGATCAGCGAAAAATTCATCTCCCTCAATATGTATTCTCTTTTGTCGCGCTACAAATGAAAATCCATTACCCAGCTCAAGTATAAACTCCTGAAGGTGCGTAATAATTGCACTTTCCAAGTCCTTTTCATAAAAAGAGGTTTCCCTTTTCAAACCAAGAAACTCTAAAAACATAGGATCTTTAATAATTTCCTTTGCGTCGGAGGGTAGTTTTTCATTTTTGGCTACCGCTATAACGCTTTCCTTGTCATTACTCATCAAAAGACGTTCGTATAGGCTGCTGTAAATCTGTCTTTCCAGCTGGCGCACGGTCCAGTTATTTTTAATGCTCTCAGCAATATAGAATTGCCTTTGATCATCCGTATCTAAGCGCAGCAACAATTTATACTGACTCCAACTCAATTGCGAATACAGTGTGTTCGCAATTGGAAACGTACGAAAAAATTGTCTGAAGAGCTCTATCTGCCTTTTCGAAAAACCACTACCATATTCCGGCTCTAACTCTTTCGCAATATATTCAGTAAGATATTTACCATATTCCGCTCTCTCTTTTTCTAACTGCTCTTCTTGAAAAATACGTTTCCCGATATGCCAGTACATGAGTGTACGCTCGTGATCAACAGCACGAATAGCCTTCTCTTTTGATTGGGAAATTATAGCTTTTAGATCAGCTATAATGGATTGGTTTACAAGCATATTTTTAGATCTAGGATGTCAATTTTGTTGAAACACTAGTTTTATAAGGTTTTGTTTAGATTGTTGACTAGTCTAAGATAGGAATTTTTGTGTAATTTTTGATTATAAAATGAGAAATTCATATAATTAGGCAAAATGCTTTCTTCTATAAACTTGTTGGAAGCAGCACTTATACGCTCTTTTAAAATTTTATGATAGGCTTTTTGAACTTCTTCTGCGTCGAAACAGAGCAAGGTTTCTAAGCACACGCGATATAAAAACACGGGTGTTGCTTCTGGGATGAATCCGGCAAGCGTCGTAACCAGCTTTAGATATTCGGGTTTACGCAATGATCCCATCATGGCTTTGATATCTAAATGCTGCGTTATGCTGGTTGCTTTTCTTTCTTCTATAATATTACATGAGCTTTGATATACTAACAAACCTACATGTGCAGGTAACAGCTTTTTGTATTTGTTAAGCAAACTTTCATGCGTAAACACGTATACTTCGGAAAATGCCTTGTAATAATCGTGTAGTTGGGTATTTAACCGTTCGGGTGTATCCAGCTCGGTTTTTATTTCAAATACCTTATTGGTTCCGTTAATCAATACTGCATCGGCAATGGAATTTCCAATACGGAATTCATTCAGCAGAATGGTATCATTAAGCGCATAGTGCTTAAGGACGAAATCTGTTAGCAAAGCTGATTTATAGATGTACTCGTGTCGGTAATGATGGCAAAGCGTTTGATAGGCTGAAGAGATGAGATCTTCCAAAGTCGTGGGTCGCTCCTCCCCCATCTGCTCCCAACCGAGGTATTTCTTCATCCTACGGATGTAGGCAGACTGATTGGTACTGGCACTTAGTTTCTTAAATGCCGCATGTGATACTAGCTTTGATAATCCTCTAAGGTTGTTTATATCTACCGTAGTATTGATTGCCATACGACACAAATGTATCAATCCTTATCAAATTTAATGAAACCACCATGTGCAAAAAAGAACAAAAATCGGCACATAGTAGCTTCATTACCACTTTAAAACAAATTATTTCATTGAAAACTTATTGCATAAATATGCAAATGTGCTGCATATAATGTAGCAGTAGGTTGACAAGTTTTGATACTGTTTGTTGTTTCAGAAATAATTTCATTGAGGCAAAACCGGCGCACGGTCTTTCCAAGTAACAGAACTTAAAGATTCCATAAAAGCAATGATTGCTTCTTTTTCGTTTTTTGATAATTCTAAGGGCTTTAACAAAGGATCCGTTTCAGGGAACAAAGGATCATCGATTTGACTAGCTTTCCTTTTAACTCTAGGCATCCCCACATTATACATATTCAAAACACCTTCTATGTTGCTAAATAAGCCGTTATGGAACCACGGCCCTGTTTTCATAACGTTGCGTAATCATTACCAATGGATACTTCTCTTCCATCTGTCCAATGCATATCGGGGGCGTGACAGCTAGAGCAAGAAATCTGATTGGATCCTGATAAGCGAGGATCAAAGAACAGATTCTTTCCCAAAGCGGCAATCGCTTTAACAGAATCTGCAAAAATATTTACCGGACTCTTGGGTATCGAGGGTACCCATTATTACTATAACCGGTAGCATTACGCTACCGGTAAAACAAAATCTTTTGGATAATAAGCGTTGTATATGAGTGAGCAGAACTCCCTCATTTATTAAAGTCGATAGCCACCGCTTGCTTCGATCACTTGTGCTGTTACCCAACGGCCTTCATGCGAAGCAAGAAATGCAACAACAGCAGCGATGTCCGAAGTTTCTCCGAAACGGCCCAGTGAAGTATCTGCTTCAATGGATTTTACCATATCTGCATTTTCTCGTACCGCAGCGTTCATGTCCGTTCTTGTCCAGCCTGGCGCGACAGCATTAACCGTGATCCCGCGTTTACCAAGTTCCATTGCCAGTGCATGGGTAAGTGTATTGATAGCGGCTTTGGCCATCGAGTAAAGTGGAACCATTGGCAACGGGCGTGTTGCGAGGCCTGACGAAATGTTGACGATGCGCCCCCCGTCAGATAAACGGCTCTGTGCGGACTGGATCATGAAAAATGGAGCACGGGCATGTACCGCGAACATGGTATCAAAGTTTTCCGGTGTAGCATCCGGCAAACCGCCCCAACCGGAATTACCGGCATTGTTCACCAGAATATGCAACACGTTGCTGCCTGTACGTTGGGTGAGTTCGCTATCCAGTTGCTCAAATAATGCCGGGATAGCTGATGCGTTAACAAGGTCAGCGAACAGTGCGAAGGCTTTACCGCCTGATTGCTCGATACCCGCAACTACATCTTCCGCAGCCTCTTTGCTTGCGTTGTAGGTGATTGCTACCAATACGCCATCAGCGGCAAGTCGCTCTGCGATTGCACGGCCAATACCGCGTGATCCACCGGTTACCAATGCTGTTGTATTGGCTAATGCCTTACCATTCTTTATTTCATTTTCTTGTGCCATAAAATGTTTTTGTTGTGTTATGACAAATGTCAGGAAAGCCTTCGTTTTACATTTTGCCGTTTTGCGGGAATGCTTTGCCGAATTGGTTTCCACTGTCTTTTAGTACCTGTTATTCGCGTATTCTCCGTTGATGGTAAGGTGGATCGGCGGAAGAATATCCAGCCTGCCACCAACCGGGAACTGGCGTTCTGTCTCGGCGATCAGCGCCAGCGCCCCTTCAGGCCTTAATGGTTCTACCTTTTGTGTCAAATACAATTCCCTTGCTTCATCTTCTGAAATGCCTTCTGGTACGGGTGGTGCATAAGGCCAATAGTAGATCGGCGTGCCCGGCTCGATCCGCCAGCTTTCGGCAAGCGAACCAGCATCTACTGTATCATAGCCGATGGCATTGATAAATTGTTCGACAAGTACCTTGGCGTCATCGTCGTCGCCTGCGATCGGCACGGTTGTGCGTTCGGGGTCTCCTGCTGGTCTTGCATGCAAAGAAATATGGGGGTAACCTATATTATGGAATGCCTTGACCACGTCAGATTCGATCAGGTGCTGTTGAACCAATTCACTTGATGTGAATTTATTCTCATCAAGCGCCTGGATGTTAAATCCACCCAAAGGATAATAGTTTAGGGTCTCGATAACGATCTTTCCGGCAAGCAGGTTCGCGGGAAGGGACTTATAAACTGGTAAAGGTATTGCTGCAACGACAAGGTCAGCCGCGGCAATCGCTTCGGCAATGGTCGCTGCACTTGCCAGCGGACCCAACTCTTTTATAAAAGGGTCAAGGCGTTTCGGATCGCGCGTATTGCTTAGCACTACATTAAAACCCGCCTTTACGGACAGGCGTGCCAGCGAACCGCCAATTTGCGCTGTACCAATAAATCCGATCGTTTTGATCGAGATATTGTTATCTTTTAATTTATTCACTTTTGACATAATTGACTATTTGGATGACCAAAACACATTAGCCGGAACGCTTCAGCTTTCCGGCTTAATGGAATTAAATTAGGGGTATCTCAGTACCTGCCCTTTGGTTTTACTTTAGGTGATACTGAATGAAACCGCCGTCGATCGCGATATCCGCGCCGTTAATATAAGCAGCGGCATCAGTAGCCAGGAATACAACAGTACCAGCGATCTCTTCAGCAGTTCCGACACGTTGAAGCGCTGTTGTCGAAGCGAGGTAAGCCTGTGCTTCTGGAGGTGCTACCGAATCCAGGCCAGGGGTCGCTATTGGGCCGGGACTCACAATATTTACGCGAATCTTTCTTTCAGCCAGTTCATTTAAGGCGATGTGCGCGATTTTATTTAAAGCAGCTTTGGTAGCTGAATAAACGCCGGTCGCTATAGCAGCGCCCGTTGCCACACCTGAAGAGGTGAAAGTGATGGATGCGCCGTCTGCCAGATGCGGAATCAACTTCTGAAGGGTAAAGAAATGTCCCTTAACATTTGTATTGAATTGCGCATCAAAATCCGCTTCAGTAACATGCTCGATCGGTGCGAATGCAGCGATTCCGGCATTTAGGTAAAGTACATCTATTTTAACACCGTTTTCCGCAATCACTTTTTCCAAAGCAGCGATGCCTTCCAAGTTTGACGTATCAGATACAACGGTTTTTAGCTTTTCGCTGCCGATCTCATCAGCCGCTTTTTGCAGGTTACCTGCGTTTCTTCCGGTGATCCATACGTTCGCGCCTTCTTTAATGAAAGCCTTTGCAGTTGCTAAACCGATACCCTGGCTACCACCAGTTATAATTACGTTTTTGTTTGTTAAACTCATCTTTTTATTTTTTATTTTAATTATTACGATGCAAACATAGGTAGTATTGATTTATTTTAGTTACTTTGTAACCAAAAGTAATGGTATATTTGAAGTAACCAAGTAACTTATGACAGAAGAACTTTGCCACAAAAGAGACATCCTAGCAATCCATGACGCGATGGATGTATTGAACGGGAAATGGAAAATTTCCATTATCTCATCGATGTGCTACTACAACGAGCGCAGGTTTTCCGAGATCCTAAATGACCTTCATGGTATTTCGAATAAGCAATTAAGCAAGGAATTGAAAGACCTGGAAGAGAACAAACTGGTCAAGCGCACCGTATTGGATACGCAACCTGTTTCCGTAAAATACAACCTGACCGAATACGGTTGGTCTTTACAAAACCTCATTTATGATCTTTCGGATTGGGGCAAAACCCACCGCGATGTTATCTTGCGTGAAAAGCCGGATAATATTCAAAGTACGACCGCTCAGCCTTTATCTGTATAGGTGATCACATTCGACAGATGGATGATGTTGAGCTTATGATTATAAAGTTTAGCAATAACAGCAATCTTTTTTTGCCGTTTCAAGGATTTTTTTTGCCAAACCGCGTATATAGACAAGCCTTAAAGATTCTCCTCTTTAAGACTTGCCTTGACTAATGGTACTTCGGCTGTGTTATACAAGTCCTTCTCGGAATATCGGACCAGGGTTTGCCTGTATGACCGAAACCCCTAGGCGAACTAGCGTAGCGTCGCCGTCAAACTCATGATTGGCAACGTGGTGCATAAGAACGCCCAGTTGCTCAATGGTGCGGGCTGATTTAAGTTCACCCGTATTGAGTGGCGCAAAACCGGCGTCTACAATCAGTCCTCGTGTGATTTTTCCCGCTTCAACGTCGTCGCTTGCATAAAATATATTTGGCTTCACCGAGTTTTCCGCCCAAGCTGCCGGTTCAAGCGTAGGTGCTGGCAGGATATTGAACGCTTTCACCACTTTTGCGGTTGGAATGCGTGTCTGTAACGTTTCAGCGGTTGAACGGTTCTTCATGAATTCCAGGTCATGGTAATGCTCGAACTTTTCAGTGACGCCCAACGGATTCATGGTTTCGATCACTACTTTGCCATTGAGGGCGTCACCAGCAGCTTCCAGTACAACATCCAAGCGCGGCCAGTAAACAGAGAACAACAATATGTCACCAAACTCAGCAGCTTCTCGGATCGTTCCGTAACGAGCTTTTTCTCCCAATTCTTTCAATAGTGGTTCAAGATTCCAGTAATCGCCATCTTGGGCGATTACTAATTCATGTCCAGCAGCTATCCAAGCTCTCGCAAGCCTTGAGCCGATATTGCCGGTATTCAAAATTCCGATCTTCATCTTTCTTTTATTTATTTAACACATAGGGTTCAACACCCCTTTATTTGCTGTCAAAGATCGGGAATGTCCGCCAGCAGGATTTTGCCATTTTGCGGTATTGCTTTGCCGGATTGGCTTTCTATATGCAAAAAAATCGTAAAGATCACCTATCTTAAACACTAGCACACAGTCAACTTTTATTTAGAAACCAAAATAGACTGATTGACATATTAGTTAAATGACTTCCTAAACTCCAATGGTGAAAGGTTCGTTTTTGCTTTGAATAATTTAGTGAATGATGACGGATGCCCAAAGCCGAGTTCATAAGCAACCTCGCTGACCGATAAGTTGGTTCCAGATAACTTTTCCTTGGCCTTTTCTATGATCTTTTGATGAATCACCCCGAGGGCGCTCTGCCCGGTGACCGAACGTACCATATCACTTAAATAACTCGGTGACACATTCAACCTGTCTGCAAGAAAATGAACGGTAGGAATGCCTTCACTCAACGTCTGATCACCGTTTAGATAGGTGTCCAAAATGTCATCCATTTTTTGCAGGAGGTTATTGTTAACGACCTTCCGGGTGATGAATTGACGCTTGTAGAAGCGGTTCGCATAATTCAGCAGTAATTCAATCTGTGCGATGATAACATCCTGGCTGACTTCGTCGATCCGGCTGTTCAGTTCATCTTCGATATTCTGAAAAATACTTATGATTGTATTTCTCTCCTTATCAGAAAGGTGGAGTGCCTCGTTGGTATTATACGAGAAAAAGCCATACTGTTTGATCGTTTTGGCTACAGGATAATTCCACAAAAAGTCTGGGTGGATCAGCAACGTATACATCGACCAGTTATCCGCCACATCGTAAACACAGGGGCTGATGACCTGCGTGGGCGCGACAAAGGTCATACCGCCTTCAGAATAATCATAATGACCCTGACCGTACTTGGACTTACCACTCATACCAATATTTAAGGTAATGCGGTAAAATCCCGAGACAACGGCACCGGAAAAATTGTTCTTTGGTATCTGATATTTCGGCCAATCGATCAGGCTGATCAGCGGGTGTGCCGGAACCGGTAAGCCATGGTCCCGGTGTATCTCCGACAAGGTTCTCATGTTTATCGTAGCTGTTCTTCCCTTTTTCATGATTCATAAATTTAAAGCATTAACAAGTAATATTTCCTATTCCCGGCAAATATTTACAATTTTTATACTTACATGCACCACTTTCCTTTTTTGAGTTCTTGTGCCATAATTACTTATTGATACTACTTCAAAGGTCGGAAATCTGTGTGCCATGTATTTAGCCGTTTTACGGTATTACATTGCCGAAATGTAATCCTTAAATGTCTTTGCACACTCACTAGAAAGTTTGCCGACTTCAAAGAGGTCTTAAAATAAAGAGTATAGTATTAAATAAACTGTAATATATGAATAGTAAAAATGTGGTTGTTATGAGAAAGAAGAAAGCTCGATTGCTAATTAATCTTTTTTGATTCTTATGGTTTAGTCTTTTCTAGTTGTGAGTTGCCAGTTATGAGTTGTGAATTCCACAAGCCCAACCCCGCAATTTTATTTTTTGTTTTAGTTTGACAGCACTAATGTAATAAAGTAATCAGTATTTCGCAAGTATTTGAGAAAATGCGAGAAACATCTTCACTTCCCTATCTTAATTTTCAGAAACAAAAGT
>DATMSZ010000104.1:0-28981 GCA_035565175.1 Pseudosphingobacterium sp. | reverse complement strand
TTTCATCTGTAAAAAACTATATGATAATATAGACTTCACTCAAGTTGATCAAACGTATTTTTATGATTTTAAAATACCCTCTCATGAAACATCTACAAATTTTATGTAGCAAGTACTTATTCTTATTGATTTTTCTGATTTGTACAAATAGTATTGCCAATGCGCAGCCTTATCCTTATCTGGAGAAGTGGGGAGAAATAGAAAAGAAAGAATCGGAGGGTTTATTGAAAAGTACGAAGCCAATGGTAGATGAAATCTATATCCAATCAAAAAAAGATGGATTGCCACAACAAAAGATTAAGGCGCTTTTGTATCAATCTAAAATAGAGATTATTACAGAAGGGGGCAAGCGGCAAGAAGCTAAATTGTATAACCGTTTCAAAGAGGAGATTCAAGCAGCGGCAACAATAGAACGAAGCATCTTACAATCATTATTGGCCGAATTATTAAATGAATATTTTCAGCAACATCGCTATCAGATTTCGAACCGTACAAATGAAGATACTACCAGTAAAAACGACGACTTTCTAACATGGAGTGAAGCCGCTTATAAAAAAGAAATAACGACACTATATGATACTTCAATAGTTAATATAAAGCAGTTACAAAAGGAGCCGATTGGAAATTGGAGTTTTATTTTGGATACAGCAGAACAATACCGTGAATTAAGACCGACAATTTTCGATTTGTTGGCACATAGAGCGATTTCTTACTATCTAGCTAATAACGAGCAGGAACGGGCAGAAGATGTATTGGGAATACTCTTAAAACAGCATGGCAGCGACGCTTCAAAAAATGCCTATTTGTATAATAGCCTATTAAATATAAAGCTCAAAACAAAGGCTTCTGATGATAGTCAGTTAGCGCAGCTAAAGGCCTTATCGAGGTTGAATTCCGAAGCGTGGTATACTGCTGAAATTTTACTGCAACTGGCAAATGCTTATCAACAAAAACTTTCTGCTGAACCTAAGGAAAGATATGCAGAAAGGAAGCGTTATGCCGATAGCATCCTATATATATGCGAGCAAGCAAATGAGGTATATTTAGCTACCAACGGTAATAAGCAGCTTCAGTTAATTAAAAAAAATATTCTTGCACCTGAAGTCAGTATTCAGACAGAGCGTTTTAATATTCCGAAGCAATCCATACCCGTTTATCTTTCACATAAAAATGTAAATAAGATTTATGTAAAAGTATTGAAATATAAAAAATCGACTTCGGGATATTTCGTGAATGAGTTTAACGCCTGGCGTGACATTAAGAAACAACAAGACGTTGATTCGTTATTGAACATATACCCGGAAGTTGAGTCGTACGCCATTACACTAAAAAAATTTGACGATTACGACCAGCATACAACGATTGCTAAATTTAATGCGCTAGACGATGGGGCGTATATAGCCTTGATTTCAAATAACGAATCCTTTAAGCTCGATAGTGTCAATACGATACTTTTTCAACCAATTGATGTAAGCACGAATTCATTGGTGTTTAAAGAAAGTGAGCTTTTATTGACTGATAGGAATAGTGGACAGCCGATTTCTAAGGGTGAAATCGCTATCTATGAGCCTTCGGGTAATGGCAAAGATTTGCGGTTGTTAGAAAAGCTTATTACAAATGAGAATGGGCGAGCTTCTTATAATAACAATAAACCTCCTCTAAATGGTAGTAAGCGATGGGTATATCAAGTAAAAGGGGATGAAGTGTTTTTCGACACGCACCAATATTTTTATAGCGCTACTAATGAAAAGCAAGAAGACGGCCAGTCACTCAAAGTGCAATTCTTTACGGATAGGGGTATTTACCGACCGGGGCAAACGGTTTACTTTAAAGGGATTATTTATAAAGAAACCAAAGGAAAAAGGCAAATTCTCGTAGGATACAAAGCAAAAATACATTTGTATGATCCTAATAATGAAAAGGTAGCAACCACTGAATTAACTAGTAATCAATTCGGTTCAGTGTTTGGCAATTTTACATTGCCGACGGGGAAGGCCACAGGACGCTATCATCTGGAAGAGGAAGATGGTGATGAAGAGATGGCTTTTAGTGTGGAGGAATATAAAAGACCTAGCTTTTCCGTGGTGATGGATACGGTTAAAGCACAATATAAAATAGGCGATTCGATAGTCGCTAAAGGGACAGCTCGGGCATATTCAGGTGCTGTGATCAGCGCGGCTAATGTAAGCTATCGGGTAGTGCGGAATAGTATCTACCCCTATAGATCGTGGTTATCGTCTAAACCATATTTTCCAGCTAGGAGTGAAGAAATTGCAGTAGGGAAGGTAAATACAAATGCGGATGGGCGCTTTGAAATTCCTTTTCAAGCAAAAGCTGCTGATATAAAAGAAGCTGGGCATTATAGGTTTTATAATTATACCTTAGAGGTAAGTGTAACAGATATAAATGGCGAAACGCGTCAAGGGAATCAAACAATTATGGTGGGCGATAAGTCGATAATGATGCAGGTATCTCTCCCACCAAGTATAAATATTGATCAATTAGACTCTATTCCTTTTCGTACATTAAACCTGAATGGTCAATTTGTTTCTGCCAGGGGCAACATTCGCCTCACTAAATTGAAGGCACCCGATAGAATACTCAGACAAATACCGTTTTCCGAAACAGATTATATGCTAATGGATAGCTTAAGCTATGTTCAGAACTTCCCACATATACCTTTTGGGAAAGAAGAAGATGTTGAACATTGGCCAAAAAGTCAACTTGTAATGAACGAGGACTTTAATTCGGCCCATCAGCAAAGTGTAAAGCTTGAGAAGAGAAAAGAACTAGAAGCGGGCGCTTACCTATTAGATGCATATGTGTTGGATGGACAGGATACCTTACGCACGACACAGGTTGTGCAGGCCTACCACTCCGAAGCTAAAAAACCAGTAGACAGAGAATTTTTAAGAGTGACGGCTCTTAAGCCACAGTATAAGCCAGGCGAAAATGCGATAATTATATTTTCATCTGCGTTGCCTCATGTAACCATACTCGTTGAATTAGAGCAGAATGGCAAGATAATAAGAAGTGAGAATCTTACACTTAATAATGAAGTAAAACAGTTCGAATTCCCTATTACGGAACAGCAAGGAGACAAGTTGTTCCTGCACTATTATATGGGCAAATATAATGCTGTGGAAAGCGGAAGGTTAGAAATCGGTATACAACAAAGGGCAACAGATTTGACCGTCACTACAAGTACCTTCCGAGATAAATTGCAACCAGGTAAAGAAGAAATATGGGAGTTAAATATCAGTGGACCTACCAAAGATAAAGTTTTCGCAGAAGTTTTAGCCACGATGTACGATGCTTCTTTAGATCAATTTGCACAGCATAGGTTGTTTTTTTCGCCTGCGTTTAACGATACCTATTCTAAAATACCGGTATGGAATACCAATTATGCCTACGGCGTGAATTATGGCAGTCAGCTGTCATTAGCCGGGAAATACGATTATCTGCCTGTAATTAGATATGAAGATCTCAAACATTTTGGTTTTAGTTTCGCAAATGAAGGGTGGAAACAACGACGTTACGTAAGTAAGCTATCGCCACGATCTGACAGGGTAACAATAGAAGAAAGCGGTGTGATGGATTTTAATTCAGTAGCAGCTGTCCCTACGAGTAACGGGCTACAAGAAGTTGTTGTATTGGGGTATGGCGACTCGGATATGAAACAGGATATCGCAGGGTCGGCTGCCGGGATGCAGATAAGAGGTAATAGTTCATTACCTGCAGGTGTTCAACCACTTTATGTGGTTGACGGTGAAATAATTCAGGGACCATTAACAATAAAACCTGCCGATATAATGTCTGTGCAGGTATTGAAGGCGGAAGCAAGTGCATTATATGGGGCGCGAGGAGCGAACGGTGTAATTATCATTACAACAAAAAAAGCTGTTGAGACCGCTTTACAAGGAGTGAAGGCTCGTACGAATCTAAAGGAAACAGCTTTCTTTTATCCTGATTTGAAAACTGATGCAGCGGGGAATATCAAGATTCGTTTTACCACTCCAGAAAGTTTAACAGAATGGAAGTTTATGGCTTTAGCCCACACGACCACATTGGAGACGGGCTATTTGGAGCAAAGCGTGCGCACGACTAAAGATCTAATGGTGGTGCCTAATGCGCCACGTTTTTTACGTGAGGGAGATGAGTTGGTATTAAGCACTAAAATAATAAGTCTGTCGGATACCGATTTAAATGGTTCAGCTAAACTCATGCTATTTGATGCTTATACGATGCAGCCCGTTGACAGTTTATATGCCTCGACAGAAAGCACAAGATCCTTTGAAACTAAAAAGGGCGCAAGCACCAGTCTTTCATGGCATTTAAAAATCCCAGCCTCTCAGCTCTTGGTTTATCGCATAGCCGCTACCGCAGGCAATTTTACCGACGGTGAAGAAGCCGTTTTGCCTGTGCTTCCCAATAAAATGCTGGTAACAGAAACCTTGCCACTGTATGCGAAGGAGGGACAGACAAAACGTTTTACGATGCAAGCACTTGCAGAAGTCTCAAAGGAAACAATACATGGGCGTTTAACATTAGAACTGACGAGTAATCCAATGTGGTATGCCATTCAGGCGCTACCTTATTTACAAGAATATCCATACGATTGTTCAGAACAACTCTTTGCTAAACTCTATAGCACATTAGTTTCTAAACGACTGATGGATGCATCCCCCAAAATTAAAGTGATTTTTGATGATTGGAATAAGAAAGGTTTGTTGCAATCCAAATTGGAGACAAATCAGGAACTAAAATCTATCCTATTGGAAGAAACACCATGGGTGCGTGAAGCGGAAAATGAGGAAATAAAAATGAAAAGATTGGCGCTTTTATTTGATGTGAACAATTTACGTAACCAATGGCAATCTACCTATCAGAAGTTTGCAGCTCGTCAACTTTCTTCCGGCGGTTTTTCGTGGTTTGAGGGGGGAGAGGCAAATATGGCTATTACAACGCATATTGTGGCCGGTTTTGGTCATTTGAAGAATATGAAAATTGATGTTTCGGATCAAGGGGACTCGAGCTATCAAGAGGTTTTACACAAGGCTATCCAATATTTAGATAAAGAGGCATTAAAAAGTCTCAACAATAAAGAAAATCGGTCAGTGTATACACTTGTAAGGTATTTATATGCGAGAAGTTATTTTTTAAAGGAGTACCCCTTAAAAGAGGATATTAAAAAACGCATTTTGGTAAGTTTAGATAAAGATCCCAATGAAAGGGTTGCAGATAACTTACAAGAAAAGGCCATGTTATCCCTCGTTTATCATAGATATGGGCTGCTACAGAAATCAAGAAAGATAATTTCTTCCTTAAAGGATTATGCTGTTAACGATGATGAAATGGGAATGTATTGGAAGGAAAATAAAAGCGGATGGAATTGGTGGCAAAGTCCTATTGAAACACAAGCCTTCTTAATAGAAGCATTTCAAGAAGTCGCGCAGGATACCGAAGGTGTAGAACAAATGAAGCTTTGGTTGTTGAAAAATAAACAAACTAATCATTGGAATAGCACAAAGGCCACAACAGAGGCGATATACGCCTTGCTTTTTACAGGCAAAGATTGGCTAGCCACCGAAGATGGACTGGAGGTTAAATTAGGAAATCAGCCAATAGATCTAAAAGGTTCAACAAGGGCAGTAGGCTACCTAAAAACGTCATGGGAACCGTTGGCAATTAAATCTGAAATGGCAAATGTTGAGATAGCTAAGGAGAGTCCCGGACCGGTATGGGGAGCGCTGTACTGGCAACATTTCGAAAAGTTAACAAATATAAAAGCAGCAGCGACTGGCGTACAATTGGAAAAGACACTCTACTTAAAGGAAAATACAGATCAAGGGCCTGTTTTAAAGCCGGTAACACCCTTAACCCCGCTTAAAGTTGGTGATCTTGTAACTGTAAAACTAATTATACGTGCCGATAGGGATTTAGAATTTATTCACTTAAAAGATATGAGGGCGAGCGGCTTCGAGCCTGTAAGTGTTTTATCTTCTTTCAAGTGGCAAAATGGACTGGGTTACTACGAGAGTACACGTGACGTTACAACTAATTTTTTTATAGATCGTATCCCAAAAGGTACTTATGTTTTTGAATACGATGTCAGGGCCAATAATGCAGGGAAATTTTCAAACGGAATTTCAAGCATCCAAAGTATGTACGCGCCCGAAATGAGCGCTCATAGTGACGGAGTTTCTGTTAATATCAAAGAAATACAAAACTAATACAGTCGCTTATTTTAAAATAATTGTAGAATAAGCTTCAATAATGTAATTTGGCGTAACTGAAAATTTTTAAGGAATAATCTACAATGAATAACAATGTCTTGCGCCTGTATGAAATCGCCAATAGCCCAGAAAGAATCATCGTTGGATTAATGTCAGGAACCTCTTTAGATGGCTTAGATGTAGCACTATGCAAATTTTCCGGAGTGGGGATGAATACTAAAATTGAGCTTTTAGCATTTACTACTGTCCCATATGATGATGATTATAAACAGGAGATAGCAAGCGTTTTTTCAAAAAGAGAAGTTGATCTCGAAAAAATTTGCCTTTTGAATGCTTGGATAGGCCAACACCACGGAAAGATGGTTAACCAATGTTTGAAAGAGTGGAATCAACCGCGAGAGAAAATAGATTTAATAGCAAGCCATGGGCAAACCATTTACCATGCTCCCAAAAAAATGCATAATCAAGTAAAATTTGGAAATGCGACTTTACAGCTGGGAGATGGAGACCACTTGGCGATCGAAACAGGTATTATTACGGTGAGTGATTTCCGTCAAAAACATATTGCGGCAGGGGGGGAGGGGGCTCCCTTAGCCGCATATGGTGATTTCTTAATTTTTTCAAAAGGGGGAGAGGAACGCATTATGTTAAATATAGGAGGAATCGCTAATTTTACCTATCTACCAAGCGACCTACAGGCAGATAAGGTGTTTTCTACTGATACAGGCCCGGGGAATACCTTAATGGATGCCTTCGTCCGTTTGCATTTTCCAGGTAAGTATTTTGACGAAAATGCCGCTCTTGCTGCCAGCGGTGAGATAAATGAGCGATTGCTAAACACCTTAAAAGATCATCCTTTTTTCTTACAAAATTTTCCAAAGACTACCGGGCCTGAATTATTTAATTTAGTGTATTTGGAAGGCGCGATGAAGAGATCAAGTACATTGGATCTTTCTGTTGAAGATACCATGGCGACTCTCAACCGATTTTCTGCAGAAACCATTGCTGAGGCAATTTCATTAGTAACAAGGGGTAAAACGGAGGTAGTACTTTATGGTAGTGGCGGTGGTATACATAACCCGGTTTTAATGGAAAATTTAGCTGAGTTATTGCCGGGTCATAAGTTTTTGAATACGGATGCTTTGCATATTCAACCCGATGCAAAAGAAGCGGTTTTGTTTGCCGTATTGGCAAACGAAACGATTTGTGGAAACAGCCTGAAATTTGGTGGAGGAAAAAGTGGTATTCCAAATGTCTCCATGGGTAAAATTAGTTTTGCATCTTGAAGGCTTGTTCGATGTTTTAGGGTCGTATGCCGTGTTCGCTTAAGCTTTTATCTAGCTTTTCATCCCATTGCCGTTGTTTTTCGATATCCATCATATGCCTTGTCTCTTGGTCATACTGAATCTGCAAGAGGTGATATTTAGCTGCCACTTTATTAAAGATTGCTGCTGCTTCTTGTTTATAATGTGAAGAATATCGCTTGGCATTTAATCTATGCATTAACTCCTGTTGCATTAAGGCGCCAATCTTAAAATGACCCTGCTCATGATTTAACAACGCAATGAACGTTTTTTGATTACTTATTTTGTCAAACTTCATCCAAGATTCAGCTTTATTGATATCTAAATAGACATGGAAGGTTAATAAATAATTGTCTTTTCGTTTGGTTGCGGTTGAACTATACCCGATACGTAGTTTCGTGTGTGATAAGTAAGGATCATTTGACTTGGGTTTGCCTTGATAGTCATTAGAACTTAATTTTCGATATCCCTGTGCATAACTAGGAGATAGTCCCAATAGGAGGACGATAACGAACGCATATGATGTTTTCTTGGCCATTAAATAACAAGACATAATAGTGTAGTCGAAATACCGCCTGATTACTCAGGTAGCTAGTGTTGTTTGAGTGGGCAAAACTACGAAAATGAAGGAAGCAACAAAATAGATGATTTTGCTTTAATAAATATCGGGAGCAAAAATATACAAGTAAAACCTTAACTGGCAACGTGGTGGTTGTGACTTTCTGAGCAAAAGTCAACAAATGACTTACCATCTGATTATTTTGGTTGGTTGCATATTTTCTTTATGTTAATTTTAAGTTTTAAGTCAGAAAGGGAACAAACAATGTATAATAGAAGAATTAACCATAACCAAAAAAACATGAAAAGGCGGATCCGCCATGGTGTAACATTCGCAGAAAGGCATCACACCTCAGATTACTCTGCCTTGATTCTTTTCGCTTTTTTAGTCATTATTATTACCGCGGTTTGCTCAATAGATGATAGCGAGATCTTAGACTGGTTTAACAAATTGAGTACGCGTTAAATTTGGTTTAATTGGATGGCTTTAAAAAAGAATAGGCGTTCAATGCTAGGATGTTCTTAAGGTTTTACCGTTTGTGTTCTATCTTTAAACATGAATACGAAAAGTATGAAGACAAACGTCGCAATAATTGCCGGTGACAGCCATAAGTTTTTCCAGTATAAGGCAGAGTCATGGCTTTTATAGTATTCGGTAATATAACCAGCAACCCAAAAACCTATTAACATACCTATGCCATACATAGCAGTTGTAACCAAACCTTGCGCGGAAGCTTTATACTGTTTGCCGGCTATAGTGTTGGTGTAAATTTGACCTACTACGAATAAAAAATCATAGCAAATTCCGTGAAGCGCAATTCCTGTTATCAGCATAAATGTCAGGTCACCCGCATTTCCATAAGCGAAGAGTAGATACCGTATTATCCAAGCGACAATGCCTAACATAATGGTTTTTTTAAAACCTAAGCGCGCAAAGAAAAAGGGGATAAGAAGGAGGCATAAACCTTCTGATACTTGTCCTATTGCCATTTTGGCGGTTGGGTTTGGTAAGCCAATAGCGGTAAGATAAGGATTTGCATTTTGATAATAGAAGGCTAGGGGGATACAAATTAATACAGCAGATATAAAAAAAATCAAAAAATCTTTTTGCTTCAACAACTTAAGTGCATCTAGTCCCAATATCGCTGCAATAGACTGTTTTTGTCCTGTTTTGTTTATTATCGGAGGCGTTTTTGGAAGGGTAAAACTGTAAACTCCTAATATGATCGATAAAATGCCGCCTAATAAAAAGGTTTTTTCCAGCGACCCTTGCTGTATTGCTACTTTAGTATCCCAATGAAAAACGTAACTAATAGCTAAGCCTGAAATTATCCATCCAATAGTGCCCCATACTCTAATGCCCGGGAATTGCGTTTCAGGGTGAGATAGCTGCCTGAAAGTAATAGAATTAGTTAAAGATAATGAAGACATGTACGCAATAAAATATATCAGTACATAAGGGTAAAACTCAGCTGCACTTGCCGCTTGATACATTCTATAAAGTAAAAAAGCACCTAAAAGATGAAGTAATCCCAGCAGCTTTTCTGCATTTACAAATTTGTCTGCAATTAGTCCGATAATAAAAGGAGCAACTACGGCACCTAAAGAATGAGTTGAAAAAATGCTGGCTGTTTCAAAACCGGTAGCATGCAGATTTGTGGTTAAATACGTGCCGAGAGTGACAAACCAAGCTCCTTTAATGAAGTATTCTAAAAACATCATAATAGATAGCTGTATACGTCTCATTAAATTCATAAATGATCTTGGTTAAAAGGAAATCTTACGATGCGATTAACAATGATTGTTATTATGTGCCAATTGTAAAAGTAACAAAACTTGTTAAAAATTTAAGTGATACTGGAAGATCATTCATAAATTAGTAAAATAGTTTTGTTTCTCTAGTGTAAAATTCAGGCATAACTGACTTTCTGACTCTTTTTATAAAAAATAATTTTGTTTAAATGTCGATTTAATCGGTAATTTGTCGTGTTAAAAGGTTGTTAGCTATTTATAAAGGATACATTAACAATCTCGACAATCAAACAATTCATTCTTAATATATATTAATGCTATAAAATATGGGTTATACTATTAAACCATCAGAAGGTAAATTGGGGATTTTAATCCCTGGTTTAGGTGCTGTAGCCACTACCTTCATTGCAGGCGTTGCTGCTATTAACAAAGGGTTGGCCAAGCCAGTAGGTTCACTTACTCAAATGGGAAATATCCGATTAGGTAAACGAACCGAGAATCGTTACCCATTAATAAAGGATTTCGTGCCTTTGGCAAATCTTAAAGATGTCGTTTTTGGAGGATGGGATGTTTACGAAGATAATGTTTTCGAGGCTGCTAGCAATGCAAAGGTTCTTGAACCACTTTTATTGCATGCCGTAAAAGATGAATTAGAGGCAATTAAGCCGATGAAGGCTGTATTTGACAAGGATTTTGTTAGAAATCTTGATGGAACGCATATTAAAGAACAGACCCACCGTCGAGAATTAGCAGATGCTTTGTTAGAAGATATCGCGCAGTTTAAAGAAAAGAACAACTGTAGCCGATTGGTAATGGTGTGGTGTGGTTCTACGGAGAAGTATATAGAAGAATGCGAAATTTTTGAAAATATTGCTGCTTTTGAAGAAGCTTTGGATAATGACGATAGACGCATCTCTCCGAGCATGATTTATGCTTACGCGGCGATTAAATCACATGTTCCTTTCGCTAATGGTGCTCCAAATTTAACTTGTGACATTCCAGCTTTAGTTGAACTGTCTCAACTATTAGAAGTGCCCATTGCTGGTAAGGACTTTAAAACAGGACAAACGTTAATGAAAACTATCCTGGCACCTGGTTTACAAGCAAGAGCTCTAGGTGTGAAGGGCTGGTTCTCATCGAATATCTTAGGGAATAGAGATGGGCTAGTATTGGATGATCCGGATAATTTCAAAACGAAGGAAGTTTCTAAATTAAGTGTACTGGAAGAAATTTTAAATCAAGAAATAAATCCTGAACTTTACGGTGATCTGTATCATAAAGTGCGAATAAACTATTATCCTCCTCACGGAGACAACAAAGAGAGTTGGGATAATATTGATATATTCGGATGGCTGGGTTATCCTATGCAAATTAAAATAAACTTTTTGTGTAGAGATTCAATTTTAGCAGCGCCAATTGTATTAGATTTGGCATTATTTTTGGATTTAGCACATCGTGCTGGAATGTCAGGTATTCAAGAATGGTTATCCTTCTATTTAAAATCACCTCAAACAGCCCCAGGTCTTAAAGCAGAACATGATATTTTTAAACAGCTTATTAAACTACAAAATACGCTAAGACACATCATGGGTGAAGATTTAATCACCCACTTAGGTTTAGATTATTACCAGGAATTGGTGGATAGTTTATAGTCTAGACTTGAAAACCATAAAATAAAAGGTAAAGGCTTATAATAAGTCTTTACCTTTTTAAAATTAGAAAGAATGGATTTTGCAATAATAGCGGCAGGTGAAGGGTCGAGGTTAGCCAAAAGCGGATATCCTTATCCCAAGCCATTGGCGAGATTACAAGGAGTACCTTTATTAGATAGATTAATAGCTATTTTTACAAAGTATAGTGCCAATTCTGTCAATATAATTATCAATCAGGAATCGGAGATGCTGAAAGATCACTTGGATGCTCTGTCGTCATCGCTACCCATTCGTGTGATCACCAAGTCAACAGAAAGCTCCCTACATAGCTTTTATGAACTTCTGAAAGGCATTCCGCAGCTTCAGGAACTATGTGTTACAACAGTAGACACAATTTTTAAGGAAGAAGAATTTGATAACTATTTGCAGTTTTTTAAGGCACATACAACACTAGATGCACTCATGGGTGTTACGCCTTTTGTGGAAGATGAAAGTCCATTGTATGTGAAAGTTGACGGCCAAGGAAATATAAGAGCCTTTGAAGATATAAATACCGATGCGAATGAACATGAAATATTAGTTTCTGGAGGAATTTACGCATTGAGAGAAAAAGCTATTGATTGCGTTGAAAAGGCAATTAACAGCAATATTGTACGAATGCGCAACTACCAGCGTTCACTATTGGAAGAACGTTTGAAGGTGCAGGCATTTACATTTGAAAAAATAATAGACATAGATCATTTAACAGACTTGGCCTCTGCCGAGAAATGGTTAAATGAAGTGAATATGTCTTAATAGAGCAAAGTGAAAAATAATAAGATTCTAGGAATAAAAAGGGGAAAAACCTTTTCACCTAACCATATTGGCAATGATGAAGCAATATTCTTATTGACAATGGACGCCCTTAAAAAAAAGGGATATACTGTGGAAACATATAGTGAAGAGGAGTTTCTGCAGCAAGAAATACAACCCATAGATACATTTATCGTATCTATGGCTCGAGAGAAAACAGTAATTAAGAAACTTCAGGACCTTGAGGAACTGGGAGCAAAAGTCATAAATTCGGGATTTGGAGTTGAAAACTGCTTCCGAACAAACATGACGAAACTATTGCTGAATAATCAAATACCATATCCCGAAAGTTTAATTATATCAACAAGTAGTAAGGAAGACTGCCTATTTAATGATTTTCCCAAGCCCGGAATTTGGATAAAAAGAGGAGATTTTCATGCTATTCATAAAGAAGATGTTACCTTTGTGGCATCAAAAGAAGAGGGACTGGAAATCTTAAGAGAATATGCTTTGAGAGGTATTCCAGATGCTGTAATATCCAAACACTTGGTTGGGGACCTTGTGAAATTTTATGGAGTAAGAAATACAGACTTTTTCTTTTGGTTTTACCCTTATGAGCATAATCATCATAAATATGCTCATTATGAGGAAATTAATGGTAAATTGGTGTACAATGCATTTGATGAATCGAATTTAAAACAAATTGCACTCGATGCGGCAGAGGTGTTAGACGTTTATATCTTCGGCGGCGACGCAATTGTTGACGCAGCGGGTAATTTACAGATTATAGATTTAAATGATTGGCCAAGTTTTGCCCCTTGTAGAGAGGAAGGCGCTAAACATATTGCCCAGCTACTAATAAATATATTTGAGAAACAGACCAATGGAATCATTGCAGGCGAAAAACAAAAAATCTGAAAATAAAGAAATATTTGAAAACTCTTTAAAATCAAACGATACTGAGGAAAAAATTGATATATATTTTTATCGACCTATAGGCCTTCGAATTGCTTTTTTTTGTCAAAAAGTGGGCTTAACTCCTAATGCGGTTACCATTATTAGCATCTTCTTTGGTGTTGCAGCAGGTGTTCTCTTTTACTATCCTTCGCTTTCAATTAATGTAGTGGGTATGCTACTTTTGATGTTCGCTAATTCACTAGATAGCGCTGATGGCCAATTGGCACGTTTAACAGATAATAAAAGTAGGTTTGGTCGTATCTTAGATGGATTTGCTGGTGATTTTTGGTTTGCATCTATCCACATAGCAATTTGCTTGCGTGCTATGAATGAAGGGTGGTCTGCTGCTATTTGGATTCTCGGCATTTCAGCGGGTATTTCGCATTTGCTGCAATCCGCAATGGCAGATTATTATCGCAATGTGCATCTATTTTTTATTAAAGGCACTAATGGAAGTGAACTAGATAATAGTAATGACTTGCAAGAAGAGTATAATCAATTAACTTGGAGCAAAAATGCGTGGACGAAATTTGTGTTACAGAGTTATGCAGGGTATACGAGAATTCAAGAACGTCTTTCACCTAAATTACAACAACTATTAAGCGTAGTAAGAGCGGATTTTAGTAATGGCTTGCCTGCTGATTTGATTGCAGATTTTCGAGCGATGAATAAACCGTTAATGAAGTATACGAATATAGTGCAATTCAATACAAGGGTCATATTTCTATTTCTCTGGTTATTTATCGACTATGCTTGGATTTATTTTTTCTTTGACCTTTTTGTCTTGAACCCCATCTTGATTTATATGTGCAGGCGGCAAGAGAAAGTAAGTGCACATTTTTACAAACGTATTGATGAATATAAAAGGTAAATGGCTACCAAAATATATAAAATTTTATTTTTCATCATAGGTATAGGTACCCTTTGTTATATGATCTCAAGCTTAGGGCTTGAGGTAATATGGGAGAATATACTAAAAACGGGTTGGTGGTTTGCTCCTGTAATTGGCAGCTGGCTCATTATCTATATGCTCAACGCGGTGGCTTTTAAAGCCATTATACAGGAGCCTCATTTGCCTGCTAGTAATATGTCTTATTTGTCGGTGCTTCGGCTAACAATTGCCGGATACGCCATTAATTATATTACACCTTTCGTTGCATTGGGTGGAGAGCCGTTCCGTATTATGGAGTTGAAACCCAAGCTAGGTATGCAAAAAGCGAGCTCTTCTGTCTTGTTATATAGCTTAATGCATATGTTCTCTCATGTGCTTTTTTGGCTGGGTTCCATTATTTTAATATTGATATATGTACCTGCAAACACCATCATGGTGACGGGTTGTATCGCGATGTTTGTTACTGGTGTCATACTGTGTTATTGGTTTGGAAGGGTATATAAAAAGGGATTTACATTAAGCACTTTTAAAGTCTTAGCAAAAATACCTGGGTTAAAAAGAAAAGTTGGCGCTTTCGTGAAAGAAAAGCATGATTCGCTCATTGAAATTGATACGCAGATCACCCAGCTTTACTCAAAAAGACGAGATCGCTTTTGGAAATCATTATGTTTCGAATTCGTTGCCCGGGTTGTTGGATGCTTGGAAATCTATTGTACGGCCAAGGCTATCGGATTGGAAATGACTATTATTCAGTCACTGATTATCAGTTCTGGATCTTCTTTATTTGCTAATCTAATATTCTTTTTCCCGATGCAGTTGGGCACAAGAGAAGGAGGGCTCGCATTGGCACTTAAAAGTGTTGGTATGCCTGCAACAGCTGGAATTTTTATAGGTATCATTATGCGCATAAGAGAGTTTGTTTGGATCCTTATCGGTTTATCTCTTATGAAATTATCTAAAAAAAGTACAGATGACAATATCACAATTGAAATAACAGGTAGAACAGAGGTTTAATCATTTTTTTTATGTTAAAAGGAGTTTTAATTGATTACGGAGGAACGATTGATACCAACGGAAGACATTGGGCAAACGTAATTTGGGAAGCTTATATGAGCGCAAGGGTCAACGTGACAAAGGAGCAGTTTATGAATGCTTATGCCTTTGGAGAAAAAGCCTTGGCTATCAACCCTATTATTAAGCCATATCATACATTTAAAGATGTATTGCATTTAAAATTAATGCAACAACTGGAATTTTTATCGTTAAAAGAGTCTGCAGAATTCAATAAAATTGATGAGATGGTTAACTATTGCATGGAAATTGTAAGAGGAACGATAAAAAAGGCAAAACCTACTTTAGATATATTACATGCACGGTACCCTATGGTGCTGGTTTCTAATTTCTACGGCAATATACATGCAGTGCTTCGTGATTTACATGTCGATCATTACTTCAATGGGGTGGTGGAGTCGGCAATAGTGGGCGTACGTAAACCAAATCCGGAGATTTACAGGATGGGTGTGGTAGAAATTGATTTATTACCGCAGGAATGCGTAGTCATTGGCGATTCTTTTAAGAAAGATATCCTCCCAGGAAAAGAGGCAGGCTGCAAAACCCTTTGGCTAAATGTAGATGGATTTATTGAAGACCTAGAAGGAGCAGGAGCAGAGATTGCGGATATACAGGTCACTGATTTTTCTCAAATCCCTGCTGCCTTAGAACAACTGAATGTAAATTAGCTTCATCAGTAGAAACCGGGGTCTTATTGTTCCATGCAATAGAACAAAGCCCATTGCGAGGATAAGGTGACTCCACGGGCTTAAATAATATCGCTTTGCTTTAAATCTAATATACGTTTCCACTCGGGATGACGTCTTATATAGGCAACAACCATAGGGCATAAGGCAACAAGTTTGCAGCCATTTTCTTCAATATAATGAAGTGTTTTTTCTATTAATGAAGAAGCTACGCCTTGACCACTTAACTCTTCAGGAACTTCTGTATGGACAAGGTATATTTTGCCATTACGTTCTTTATAGTCGATAAAGCTTGTTTGCCCATTTACTATCATCTCAAAACGATCATTTTCTTCGTTTTTAATTAGGTCCAGATTATCGAATTCGTCTTTCATTTTGTTGATATATTATATGTCCTGATATAATTTTTTTACAGATACCATGGTTATTAGCTAATAGTTATTCAACCATTTTTTGTCTTAACTAATCTTTCATTCTCCATCTTTTCGTACACAAAGATTTTGTTGCAACAATTTGTAGATTAACCGCTTTATAACAAAAATACACTTTTAGTATTCAGTTAATAGCTATTTCTTTATGTCTAACTTAAATTATACATAGCCATGATTTTCGGTTTGCTACACTTTCCTGTATATTTCTATTTGGTTGGCCTTATCATTTCATAAAAATAAGAAAGAAAAGTCTTCGTGTAACTCGATGTATGTTAAAAAATAAGCAGATAATTATTAACTTTAAACCTCAAATAAAGCGTATATAATAATTTAACAACATGTATCGACAAAAAATTCTACTCATAATCTTTGTTTTATTTTCTTTAAATGTAGTTGCTCAAAAGCAAAAGAATTTTTCTGTAATAGCTTACTATACAGGGGATAGTAAAAGAATAGATGCATTTGAAATTAATAAGCTATCTCATATTATTTTTAGCTTCTGCCACTTAAAAGAGGGGAAATTAAGTGTTGACAATGCAAAGGACTCAACCACTATAAAGTATTTGGTGTCTTTGAAAAAAATCAATCCTCAGCTGAAAATTATGTTATCGCTTGGTGGCTGGAGTGGTTGTGAACCTTGTTCGGATGTTTTTTCAAGTGCAGAAGGTAGAATTGCATTTGCTAAATCTGTTAAAACGGTGAATGAATATTTCAAGACAGATGGAATTGATCTAGACTGGGAATATCCTACAATTGAAGGGTATCCAGGACACTTATATCAGCAGCAGGATAAACAAAACTTTACGGCACTTGTAAAAGAACTACGGAAGGTCTTGGGAAAAAAGAATGAACTTAGCTTTGCAGCAGGAGGCTTTCAGAAATATTTGGATGCATCTGTGGAGTGGAAGGAGATAATGCCGTTGGTAGATCGTGTTAATATTATGAGTTATGACTTAGTAAATGGCTATTCTAAAGTTACCGGTCATCATACACCGCTTTTTGGAACTAGGCCTGCAGAAGAGTCCACAGATAGAGCGGTACAATTTTTATTGAACTTAGGAATACCGGCAGAAAAATTAGTAATCGGAGCAGCGTTCTATACACGTGTTTGGAAAGATGTAGAAAATACAAATAACGGCCTTTATCAGGCTGGTGAACATACAAGTGGCTATGATTTTAAATCTTATGCGAGTGACTTGACAACTGCTAAGGGATGGGAATATTTTTGGGATGCGAAAGCGCAGGCTCCTTATTGGTATAATAAAGGCAAACGAATGTTTGCTACCGGTGATGACCTTTCTTCGGTGACAACAAAGACTAAATATGCCTTAGAGAAAAAATTAGGAGGCATTATGTTTTGGGAATTGACATTAGATACCAATCGAGATGGTATGCTTCATGCGATCGATAAAGTTGTCAAGCAATGAGTAAGCTGCAATTAAGAAAAGTAAATGTTGTTCGTTATGTTACTCCTTTAAGGGAAGGAGGGTCTATGCCCGCGATTATAGAAGCTGACGATGATTTTTTATATGTGCTAAAATTTAGAGGTGCTGGTCAAGGAAGCAGAGCACTGATTGCCGAACTTATAGGTGGTGAAATTGCCCGGGCATTGGGTTTAAAAATACCTGAATTGGTATTTGCTCATTTGGAACCTGATTTTGGTCGGTTGGAACCAGATGAAGAGATTCAAGACCTATTGAAGTTTAGTGTTGGATTAAACTTGGCGGTACATTACCTTTCGGGGGCGATCACATATGATCCAATAGTCAATAGCGTGGATGAGGTACTGGCTTCCAAAATTGTCTGGCTCGATGCACTTTTAATGAATGTGGATCGTACCGTCAAAAATACAAATATGTTAATGTGGCATAAAGAACTGTGGCTAATTGATCAAGGTGCGTCTCTATATTTTCATCACAGCTGGCATAATTGGGAGGAACAGGCGCTCAAGCCGTTTGTGCAGATCAAAGATCATGTATTGCTCACGCATGCCTCCAATCTAGAGGAGGTAGATCATTCGGCAAAGAAAATTCTTGATATAAATTTCATAGAACAGCTTGTGTCTTTGATTCCCAACGAATGGTTGGAAGATGAACAGATCTTCCGTTCAAGTGAAGAACATAGGAAAGCGTATGCGCAATTTCTTAATGCACGCATAAAAAATTCGGAAATTTTTGTTAAAGGAGCACAGGATGCAAGAACAGCAGGTGTTTGAGTATGCGGTAATACGGCTGGTACCAAAAGTAGAGCGTGAGGAATTCTTGAACGTTGGTGTGGTGTTGTACTGTGCCAAATATAAATTTTTGCAAATGTGTTATCACGTTGATGCCGTAAAGTGGAGCATGATGCAAAAAGAGTTAGATACGAACGAGATAACTGCTTATTTAGAAGCCTTTAATAAAATATGTATCGGAGGAAAGCCTGGCGGGTCAATAGGGATGATGGATAGAGCGGAACGGTTTAGATGGCTCACCGCAACGCGTAGTACCGTTATGCAAACATCGAAAGTTCATTTGGGCTTATGTGCCGATCCTGCAAACAAGTTAAAGCAATTGTTTGAGCAGCTTGTGTTGTAATGCTCATTTCGCTAATTTTATGGATAAAAGCCCTGTTACACCGCCTCGATTCTTTTTAGGTATCTTTTAAAGATCGTTGATGTTTGTTGAAAGGAAGATTTCGAATTTAGCTTGTGTAGTTTAGCTTCTTTTCTTTTAAATTTTTAATTTTTCCTTTTTAATTTTCTATGTTCTTACGCTTGTTCGACTTTAAGCAAAAGCTTAACTACAAAAATGAAATCTTGGCAGGCTTAACGGTTGCTATGACCATGATTCCGGAGTCTCTTTCATTTGCCATATTGGCGGGGTTTTCACCGTTAACGGGTTTATATGCGGCCTTTATTATGGGACTAATAACAGCTATATTTGGTGGTCGTCCAGGTATGGTGTCGGGTGGAGCAGGGGCTACAGTGGTGGTGTTAATTGCGTTAATGCAATCGCATGGTGTGGAATATGTTTTTGCAACCGTGGCACTGGCCGGTTTACTGCAGATCTTGGTAGGTGTATGTAAATTGGGTAAGTTTATTCGCTTGGTCCCGCAACCAGTTATGTATGGGTTTGTAAATGGCTTAGCTATTATCATATTTATGGCTCAATTGGAGCAGTTCAAAGTGATGGAAGGAGGAGTAAGCACCTGGATGAGCGGTCTCTCTTTGTACATTATGCTTGGCCTTGTGCTACTAACCGTTGCGATTGTTTGGCTATTTCCGAAGCTTACAAAAGCCGTACCGAGCTCTCTCATCGCCATAATTGTGGTCTTCTGTTTGGTGCTGGGTTTTCAAATCGACACAAAGACGGTGAAAGATATTGCGTCTATTAGTGGTGGTTTTCCGCCTTTTCACATTCCACAAGTCCCTTTAAACTTTGAAACACTCAAGCTAATTTTTCCTTACGCTCTAGTAATGGCCGGCGTAGGTTTAATCGAAAGCTTACTTACATTAAATGTCGTAGATGAATTAGTTGACAATAGAGGCAAAGGCAATAAAGAATGTGTTGCTCAAGGAAGCGCTAATATCATGAATGGTTTTTTTTCCGGAATGGGTGGATGCGCGATGATTGCCCAAACATTTGTCAACATTTCTGCCGGTTCTAGGGCTCGGCTTTCAGGTATTGTCGCCGCTTTAACGATTTTGGTGGTCGTACTATTTGGTGCTCCCGTTATCGAAAGGGTGCCGATGGCGGCGTTAGTGGGGGTAATGATGATGGTAGCGATTGGTACGTTTGAATGGGTAAGCTTGAGTATCATTAATAAAATGCCTAAGTCAGATATATTCGTGGGGGTGTTAGTAGCTGTTATTACAGTGCTTTTGCATAATTTGGCATTAGCTGTATTAGTAGGTGTTATCATTGCTGCGTTGGTGTTTGCATGGGAAAGTGCTAAACGTATAAGAGCAAGGAAGTATATAGATGACAGAGGGGTTAAACATTACGAGATCTATGGCCCGCTTTTCTTTGGCTCTGTGATGACCTTTCTTGATAAGTTTGACGTGGCAGACGATCCGGCAGAAGTTGTAATTGATTTTAAAGAAAGTCGAATCGCGGATATGTCCGGAATCACTACGCTTAATAAGTTAACGGAGCGATATGCGCAGGTTAATAAAAAGCTTCATTTGAAGCATCTTAGCGAGGACTGTAGGGCTCTGTTGAAAAATGCAGCGGCAGTAATAGATGTGAATATTTTGGAAGATCCTACCTATCGTATTCCTTCTGACAAGCTTTAATTATTCAATGTCAGTTTTTGGCTGGTTTTATGTTTTTTCATACAATTCAATCCATTCTCGTAGGGTCATTTTTGAACTGAGCATTCCGATAAGCTCATAAGGAATGGTTTTTATGTTGTTAAACCGAATGCAGCTTTTTCCCATATCGAGTTTTTTGAGCGAATGTTTGGGGTATTCATTAAGAAACCAGTTCATCAATTCCCCGCTGGTATAAATTCCCATATGATATACAGCTATGAAGTTCTTTTGAGAAGCTATAGCCATAAATGGTAAGGGTAGATTAGGATCACAATGATAACCAGCTGGGTAAAGGGTATGAGGCACAACATATCCGATCATCCCATAACTAATCGTTTCTTCAAAGCCTTTTGGTAGGTTCTGCAGAATTGCCTCTCTAAGTTTACGAATAGGCTCCTTTCGTTCCTCAGGAATCTGAGCAATGTAATCAATTGGATCGTTTGCTTGTATTTGCATGGTTTGTATGATTCACTATACAAACTTAATTAAATTAAAAGTAGCTTTTGCTCCAAAGAAAAATACCTTTAATAGGTAAAAGTATTCTTATATTAGCTAGTGATCCGAAATGGATAAACTGAACAAAGAAGAACCAATTGAGAAAGAAAAAAACCTATGAGATATATCCCAGCACTTACTTTTACATTGCTCCTGATAGGAATTTGCTGCGGTTTTATTGCGGAAGATATTATTAATAAACCGAAATGGAAATTACAATGGAGTGATGAGTTTGAAGGGAAGGGACTTCCCGATAGTACCTATTGGAATTATGATGTTGGTGGACATGGGTGGGGAAATAATGAAGGGCAATATTATACCTTAAAAGACACAAATAATACCAGAGTAGGAAACGGATATCTTTCATTGATCGCGAAGAAACAGTATAAAGCGGGGAAGCATTACACTTCTGCGCGTCTGGTAACTAAAAATAAATTGGACATGAAGTATGGTAGGGTGGAAGTCCGTGCTATGCTACCAAAAGGTGTGGGACTATGGCCGGCTATATGGATGTTACCAACCCATTGGAAATACGGAGCTTGGCCAAACAGTGGTGAGATCGATATCATGGAACATGTAGGGTTTAACCCCGATACCGTGTATGGCAGTGTACATACGAAGAAATTTAACCATGTTATAGGTACGCAAAAAACGAAGGGCCTTGTTGTGGACGATCCCTATCATACTTTTCACGTATATGCAATTGAATGGAATGAAAAATGTATTGACTTTTACCTAGATGAAAAGCACTACTATAAATTTGTGAATAACAATGAAGGTAATGCTGAATGGCCATTTGATCAGCCATTTCACCTATTATTAAATATAGCAGTAGGTGGGAACTGGGGCGGACAAAAGGGTGTTGACGATCGTGTCTTTCCGGCGGTAATGAAAGTTGATTATGTGCGTTACTATATTCCACAATAAAACCATGATTTATGAAAGAACACTTTACTTGGAAGTATCATGAACTTAAATTTGCTGGCATCGAATGGAAGGTTGCTGATCCGAATAAGGTTATCGTACTTGTTCATGGAATAGGAGAGCATATAAACAGATATGATAACTTAGCGAAGTATTTCAATCAGCATGGATACTTCGTAATTGGTATCGATCACTATGGTCATGGCGAATCCGATGGACAAAAAGGTGCATCGAAAGGCTTTTCCTTTTATTTTGAATACCTACAGGCTTTCTTAAATTACGTCCAGCAGCAATATAATAAACCTATTATTTTGTACGGACACAGCATGGGAGGAGGGATCGTAACAGGCTTTATTCTTAAGAACATCAACCCAATTGAAGCAGCCATCATCACCTCACCAGCATTACTTACTTACCGGAAAGTACCAAAGTATCTCTTAACAATATTATCCGTTCTAAACAAATTGATGCCTAATATGCGAATAAAGCAAGGTTTAAATCTCCAGAAGATTTCGCATGACAAGCAAGTGATTGAAGCTTTTAAAAAAGATCCTTTAAATCATGATAGAATGAGTATCCGTTTAGCTTATTCAATGGTGATAAATGGCTTATGGTGTATAGAACATGCTATGAAACTAAAAATCCCAACCCTCTTAATACATGGAGATGCTGATGAATTTACTAGTGTAGAAGGTTCTAGGTTATTTGCAAATAAGGCGCCAGCTGGATTGCTTACCTATAAAGAATGGAGTGGGGGCTTTCATGAATTGCATAACGAACCTAATAAGATGGAGGTACTGGGCTTTATTTTGTCTTGGCTAAATAAATTATGAACCGTCCATGTTTAATCCGCCAACCGGCGGATTAAACGGACCATAAACTGCTAAGCAAGTAATTTCTTCTTTTCTACATCAAATTCGTCCTGCGTTAATATCCCTGCATCTAGTAATTCTTTAAGGTCTAATAGCGCCTGTTTTTTTGAGGAAATATCTGGGCGGATCGATTCATCTGCTTTTTCATTGGGCAGTATTGTCTCTGTATTGGTCTTGTTTTTAACATTTGGTGAATATTGAACTAAAAGAGCTGTTATTTCATTGAACCCATTCATATTAGCATAGTCAATAGCTAATTGTTCTTTGTTATTCACCATGGTCGCGTCCGCGCCATGTTCCAACAATGTCTTTACTAAATCTTTTTTGCCATTTGCTGCGGCAAAATGCAATGCAGTATTTCCCGAATCGTCTAACTTATTTATAGACGCGCCTGCATCTAATAGAAGTTTTGCCATGGCTGTGTGACCATGCTTGATCGCTACATGCAATAATGTCTCGCCAGCATATGGCGCAGCTGTGTTGAAATTATTTTTGTGGCCTTGATTATTTTCAACCCAATCAACAAATGAACCAAATTCAGTGTCCGTAGAAGCTGGGGGTTTACTATAGTCTACCGCTAAACCATGATCTAAAAAGAGTGAAACTAGCTCTTTTTGGTTATGAATGCAGGCATACCATATCGGCGATAAGCCTTCTTTCGAAGATAAGAACATATTAGCGCCCTGTTCTATCAAAAGCTTGCTGATCATCCTATTGCCGTTGATACTTGCAATTAATAAAGCGGTCTCTCCTCGGTCATTTGTATGATTAACGGAAACGTTCGCTTCTAATAAGAATTGAGTGATGGGCAAGTTGTTGCTCCGTACGGAAAGTATAAGGGAGTGATCTCCCGATTTATCGGAAGCATCAATTTGAGCACCATGGTTTAATAGTTCTTCTACGATCGGTTTGTGTTTATACGTCACAGCAATTAATAGGGGTGTTTGAGCTTCGTTATTTAGGCCATCAACATCTAAACCTTCTTTTAAAAAATGTTGCACAAGAGCCAACTGAGCCGTTCTTGCTGTTAAATGTAATAAACTATTACCCAAATAGTCATTGATGTCTATTCGTGCTCCTTGCTCAATTAGATAGAAGACCGTTTGTTTTTGTTTTTGCAAACAGGCAAAATACAAAGGTGTTTCGCCCTGATGATCTTCATAATTCACATCAGCGCCTTCTAATATGAGTTTTTTCACGATGTCCAAATATCCATGATGAGCGGCGTAGTGTAAGGCGCTTCGTCCTTTTTCATCCGTATAAGTTACATCTACCTCCCGCTTGTCCAGTAAAATTTCGGCTATTTTACGTTTTCCTTCCTCACAGGCGATTATAAATGACATTGACATATTTATCTTTTTTAATTAAAGCTGATGGCTTAATAAAAGCTCAATAGATTTTGATTTTAAGTTGTCATCTGCGGCCATGTCGGCAGCAGTTTTATCTTGGTCGTTCAATAAAGAAGCGTCAGCTCCGTTATCAAGTAGCAGCTTTACCTTTCTATAAAGATCTCTAGCTTTGTCTTTTTCATAATTAATGTTAAACGCACATACTTTATGCAAAAGTGTATTACCCTCGTTATCTTGCTGATTGATGTCGAGTAGTTCTTTAGATAAAATGAGCGCTAGCACATTAGCGGATTTCTCAGCGATCCAGTCTATCGCACTTTTATCTTTGGCGTAATAAAGAGAAGATTGATACAGACTAGCGCCATCGTCTAGTAAACGTCCGAGTAATGCCAAATAATTGGGTGAATCGCTATACATCATCCGCAAATAGCCTAATAATATGCTTTCTCCTTGCTTGTTCTTGTATTCGAAGTCAGGACGCTCATAATTTGCCAATAAACTATATAAATCAAGGTTTAACATGTTAACTACAGCATAGTAAAAGGCGGAGTTACCACTTTTATCTACTAAGTTCACTTGTGCTCCATTTTGTAACAGAAAGTCAATGATAGCTGTTTTATTTCTTTCAACAGCTATGATTAGGGCCGTTTTACCAACGATATTTTGTTGATCAATATCCAAGCCTTCCTCTATTAATAAGGCCAAAGTAGTAAGTGCTTTTTCGATCTGGACCCGAGTATTATTGGCCACTTGGATGATGAAATTCTCCTCAGCATTGTTTTTATAATGAACATCGCAACCTGCCATGATGAAGGCCTTAATAACCTCTAAACAAGCACCATGTTCAAAAGCATAACCTAGCAGTGTAACATCTTCTAATTCATCATTTATGTTTTCCGCTTTTTGCAGAATATTGTTTAGCCACTGTAATGACTCCTCATCCCAATCATTAATTTTTACAATCGCTTCAAATAGTGTATTGTTAAACGTATCGTATTCATAGACATCTAAACTTACAAAACCTTGCTGAAGAAAGTGATCGAGAAGGTTAAAATGCTTTGCTTGGATTAATTGGGAAAGAACCTGTTTTAAAGTAAAAGCATCGATCGCAGGAGGCAACTTCTCTCCATTGTTTAATAATTGTTCTGCTTCCTGGAAGGCTCTTCTATTGAGAGCATCCATCACTACATTTGGTGTGTACATATTAGTAAGTAATTGTATTACGAAGTAATCAAAAAGAAAAAGACAATTATAATCATTTACTTTAAAAACACTGGTAGAGGAACCAAACTGTAGTCGTTTTGTAGATAACAACGAAATTATAAGGATGGTGTTCTTCCCCCGTCAACTGGAATATTTATGCCCGTAACATAGGATGCAGCGGGCGAAGCTAGGAAAGTAATAACATTGGCAATCTCCTCGGCGTAACCAAATCGTCTCATTGGTATCCCCTTTATCATCTCTTCTTCTATCTGATCTGTTGTTACATTTCGATCAATAGCTGTTTGCTCTAATAGACTCGTTAACCTAGTCGTACGGGTGGCGCCAGGAAGGACATTGTTTACCGTAATGTTAAAAGCGCCTATCTCATTGGCTAACGTTTTTGCCCACGAAGCAACAGCCGCTCTTATTGTATTGGAAACGCCGAGGTTCGGTAACGGACTTTTAACTGATGTAGAAATTATATTTATGATACGACCATAACCAAGTTCTTTCATAGTAGGAATAACCGCCTTCGATAGTATCTGATTGCATAAAACATGTCGATTGAATGCCCTTTGGAAAGCAGAAGACGAAGATGCGAGTAGTGGGCCGGCAGCCGGCCCACCGCTATTATTCACTAAGATAGATACTTTTATCTCTTTAATGATTTGGTTAATAACTGATTCTACTTCTTCCAATTTGTCAAAATCTGCCACAGCAAAACGATGTTGCTGGGTGGGCACAGTAGGCAGTTTGTTAACGGCATCTGCAAGTTTTTGTTCATTTCTCGCCAATAAAATACAATTGGCTCCTAGCTCAGCCATAGTTTGTGCAGTTGCTAAACCTATCCCATCGCTACTTCCGCATATCAATGCATACTTGCCATCTAAAGATAAACCTATCATAAAATTATATTTATAATGGAATAGACAATAATGGAACATCCAATCCGGCAGCCATCATCCGTGTTTTGCTTCTATGTACAATGGATGCCCAGAAACCATAACGATTAGGAACCATAATAATAAGATCTGGTTCGTAATTTACGATTTCATTTTTTATTTCCTTAATAATAGCATTAGAGGCCACATTTTTATAGAAATATTGAATGCTATCCATTTCTTCCTTTAAGAAGTCATCAGGATGTGATGCCTCATCTTGAAGAGCTGCCACTTTCTCTTGCACATTAAATACTTCAATTTCCGCATTCCATGATTGAGCAATGTCTTTAATTCGATCAAGTACTTTTTTCTGCACACCACGAACAACGTCACACGCATACAATATCCGTTTCACCGGTTTAAATGTCACTCCCAGTGGCACTGCTAATACCGGAAATTTAAGCTTTTGAATAACATTTGTGGTGGTATTTCCTAAAAGATCTTGTTCAAGAGACCGTTGGGCCATTCCCATAATAACTATTTCCGCATTATAATGTTCAATTAGTCGTTCAACCTCATCTTCTACGTTTAGCAAAGTAGATTCCACCTCTACTTTAATGTCGTATCGCTTGATTAAATCTTTTGCTTTGTCTTCCAGCCTTCGTTTGTTTTTGTCGATCATTGCTTGTACATTCTCTACGGACAGAATAGTGTTGGAAGCATGTAATGGTAATTTAAATGAGTTGAAAAGTATAATTTTTGCACCCATGATACTGGCGCCTGTAGCGGCATATTCAACAGCATTTTCTGCGATGTCTGAAAAATCAGTAGTAACAATAAATGTTCTCATATGTTAAAATTTGATTGTTAAATTTACATTTTAAACCGGTTGATGAGAGGTTTTGTAGTGTTATTGTTTAGAATATTACTTACATATAACAATGTTGAAACACGTAATTTATAATGATCGTTTACGATGATGCATAGCGCATGAAATAATTCCACAGACTAATTGCGACAAACAAGAGAATAAGCCCCGATTTAAGGCATATCTTTTCCCTGTTCCACTTGCTGAAATGGTTAGGATGAATGGAATTTGGAAACAAAATGAAGGCTACTGGTTGGGTGTTTATGGATCACCTTCCTCAGGTAGGTCAATCATTCGATGATTCAACAATAGAATAGTAATAGCAAGTATTTTGGTTAATTTCTCAAAAGAGCCGCCGCACACCATAATAGTGGCGCTTGCCCATGCATATCACCAGTAATACGTTTTCTGTCTAAGTAATATTGGCGGTCATTCTTCTTATTTGTTCCTTCGCATACTTCTCGGATATCATGATTCTCATTGAGATAAGCAGTAAGTGCTAACCATGCCTTTCGTGCGGCTTTTCCATAGGTTTTTTTAGCTAACCATCCGTTTTTTACACCGGTAATCATCGCATAAGTAAACATACCTGTAGAAGAGGTCTCTGGCCAAGATGCTTCGTCATTAATTAGCTGTCGCCAAGTACCCTCGGCGCTTTGATATTTTAACAAAGATGCCATCATCAGTTTATATCCTGTCATGATCCTTTTATAATCTGGGTTGTCTTGGGGTAAAGAGCGGAGAAGTTCTGCCATTCCAGCAGCCATCCACCCATTTCCCCTTCCCCAAAAGAATGGTACATCTGGTGCATGATAAAATAATCCATTTGATTTTTGAAGCTCATCCAAATAAAACACCATCTCCCTGGCCGCCCTGTTAATGTATTTTTCATCTTTTGTAACGCTATAAGCCTGTGTTTGAAGGGCGGTAATCATATACATATCATCAATCCACAAACGAGTTTGCCAAGTAAGCCCCATGTCGTAGTATTTGTGTGACGATGGTTCGACCCTCGGTCCTTCTGGGGGTCCCCACTGTTTGTCCGCTATCCTAATGCCTAAATCATAATAGCGCCATTCTTTTGTGAGCTGGTAAAGCTCCAATGGAACGGATCCAAATACGGCGTAATCAACATGGTCAGGAGTAGGAATCATGGTTGCTTCTGTAGAAAAAAGAGGTTCAAACCTATCGGATAAGGCCTTTGTTAGTTTTTTGTCGTCACTTTCTTTTGCAAATGCTAATGCGCCATACCACGTACATGTCTCGGGATAAGTAATGACCTTAGGAGGAGCGGGTTTGCCAAAATTTGGATGTGGAGTTTCAATAAAATGCCAAGCTATCCTATTTCCTATTTCAATTGGAGATTTTCCTGCAGGCCAATTTTTTAAGTCTGCATCTTGCGGATAAGCTGTGTTGATCAGACAAGCTGATGTGACCGCAAGTGTTATCGCTAATCTATTCATATATTTCTTTTTAATTTTATTCATCTCTGTAATAAAACTACTATCTGGTTCAACTCTAGAGTCTACTTACCGCTACTGAATTCATTGAAAATGCATTGGAAGGAACATGTATTCAACTAACAGAAGGTTTAAACATAGGGTCGATAAAGAGGTTTCACGTGGTTTATTTTGGATATTAAACACAATTTACATAATAATTACCTAATAAAACAAATTTAGATGGATCATTTATATATTAAACTGGCTTGGTATAAATTATTTCGACTTATTGAATGCGTAGCAGTTTAGTAGTATTGTAACA
>DATMSZ010000103.1:0-15000 GCA_035565175.1 Pseudosphingobacterium sp. | reverse complement strand
AGACTCTGAACTGAATCGCTTTTTTTGGATATGGCTTTTTATCAATAGCTTCAATAATGAATTGCTCATTTCTATATTTGGAAAGTATGTTTCGTCTAAGTATTTTCCAGTTAGGTAGGGGTTTTTTAATATCAAGAATAATTTTTTCATTTACCTGATATAAATCACATAGTTTACTTGTCCACTTTTCGATAGAATTTTGATCGCCATTTTCTATCCTCCTTAATGTGGTGGGAGGAACTCTGATTATTTTATATATTTCTTCTACGGTTAATAGTAGCAATTCCCTCAACAATCTGAGTCTTTGACCAACAAGGAAAAACGTGTTTTCATCCATAGGTTAATTTACCTATGAATGCTAAAATATAATCCAAAATATTTGGTTATTATTTTAGTTATTAATATCTTTGAATGATCCAGTTTTTAAACTGGATAACGCATTTTTGAACTAGAAAGCTTTGCTCGACAGACCTAGGAAATCTTAAAGCATGCAAAGCAGCGGTGAGAAAAATGCCCACTATTTGTATATTTGAACTACAAATGTGGGCTCTCTCCGTGTTGCATGCTTGGAAACTTTAGTTTCTGCCTCTCCTAGGGGGCGTCGGGCACACGGAGGGAGCCTACACAATATATATTCCTTTCTAAAGCTTTTAGGTGTTATAAACTTAAAAGGTGATTATGGAACCAAAAAAGCAATTTATCAAAAATCTTATATCTGCTCCCGAATAGTGGCGTTAATCGATCATACTTAACAATTAAAAGCCTTTAACACAACCTATTCAAAAAAATGAACGATATAATCGTAAGGGGAGCGGTATGCTCTTTCCGAAAGAAGAAAATATTAAGTACAACGCGTAAGCCTTCATTAACGATGAGCAATGAGCGATTAGTGATGAATGCGCTCGTTTCCTTTGCTCATAAATTCTCCGTCCTGTTCTGTAATAGGATCAGGATGACGTGCGAGGTGAAGCCGGTAAGTAGGACGCGCTTTATACAAAAAATAAATGAAAAAAGCACCTACAACTCGCGACTTACAGGAAAACGTGCCTTAAATAGTAACGTTGGTTTCTTGAACTTAGCCGATGCTGGGAGATTTCTCGACAAGCTATCAATGACAGTAGGAGTAGGGCTTATAAGTGGTATGACCGACCTTATACAAAAAATAAATGAAAAAACTACCTGTAACTCGCGAGTTACAGTAAAACAAGACTTAAATGGCTTTTATGGCTATCTAGTAAATTTTAAATGTAGTGAAGTTGCTCGCAGTATATGGAGGAAAGCCAATAAGAAAATCTGTAAGTGGCGAGTTACATGCTGTAACTGGCTTGCACAAACCTGTAACTCGCGACTTACAGGAAAACGTACTTTAAATGGTAATGTTGGCTTCTTGAGCTTAGCCGATGCTCGGAGATTTCTCGACAAGCTATCAATGATGGTGAGAGCAGGGCTTATCATTGGTGGGATTAGCCCTGTACAAAAAAATATTGATAAAACTACCTGTAACTCGCCACTTACAGGAAAACGAGGCTTAAGAGGTTTTAGAGACACTTTTTGGTGCTTTTTTACCGCTAAAAATTGCATAAAAAAATGGAGGAAATTCGCATATAGATTTCTCCGCAAGGTCGAAATGACACCACGCCACAAGGTCGAGATGGCGAGGGGTAAAAGTCTTGCGTCTTATGTCTTGTATCTTGCTACTATAAAAATCTTGTTCTGTGTTTGTTTGGCCCACGCCCGGCAGCAGGGATTATGCACCCCTGTTGCCACCGGCGTGGCTTTATCCACAGATTCTATAAAACCATTACAAATAGGGGATAACATTCCGTCTACGTTATGGAACGTACCCTTGCAAATGATAAAAGCAGGGCAGGAAGGAACCACTACCGCGACACTTAATGATTATAGAGGCAAACTGATTATTCTAGACTTTTGGGCTACCTGGTGTAAGAGCTGCTTGCTCACTATGCCTAAAATGCATAATCTACAAAAGCGATTCTCGCAAGATGTTTCGCTTATTCCTTCAACCTATGAGCCACCCGATAAAATCATTCCATTTTTAAAGATACCTGCCGATAGTTCGCTTGCAGCCGTAAAGAAGAACTTTCACGGTATCGTAAATGGAAGCATGCTGAACAAGTTTTTTCCACACCGGTCTCTGCCGTATTTGGTAGTAATTAACAAGCAGGGCATAGTGGCCGCATTGACCGAACCGTTGTCTGTCGATGAAAATACCTTGAGCGAATTTTTAACAGACAGTACCAAAACACTCTATCCAAAAAAGGAGAAACTCGAAAAACCATTGTTGGGTAATCAAATGATTGAGAGTACTAAGCCCTTATATTATTCCATGTTTACCGGATTTCTGGAAAAGTATATGTTTCCAACAGGCACCGAAGTTGATTCTTCAGCAGGAACGAAATGGCATTATTACATAAACAAGCCGATTTTACAGTTATATGCATTAGCGTATAAATCTGCGCTGCCAAGAACACCGAACAAGCGAATTCTTCTGGTTGAAAACCCTCAAAAGTTTGAGTATTCCTACCAGAGAAGTAATTCATTCAGTACCAGAACTCAAAGTTACTCTTACGAGGCCGTTTTACCATTAAGTATGGACGAAGAGGCAATCAAAATGAAGATGGTGGATGACCTCAATTATCATTTAGGGCTACATGCTAAAACAATCAAAGTGAAAATGGATTGCCTGGTACTGAAAAGCTATGAACCAAAAACGGAAACAAAATCGGTAGGCGCCTTTACACTGGTGGTTAAAGGGAAGAAAAGGAAACCTATTGACGATAAGGTGCATGATGAACCGAACCACAGTACTTATTTTAAGAATGCCCCCGTGCGCATCTTGGGCGGATTGATCGAGGCAATCTATCCACAAATAAATGAAGGGTATATCCTGCCTACGGTAATAAATGAATTGCCTAAAAAAGGTAATGTGAATCTATACTTTTCGCAAGCTATCCATAGCATCAATGATCTGATAGCTGTCTTGAAAAGCCAAGGTGTTGAAGCCTGTTTGGAAAATCGAGAGATGGAGTTTTTTATCCTCTCGGAACAACCCATTGGAGACAAATTGCCTGAACTAAAGCTCACACCCATAGGATATGTTGCTAAAAATTAACCTGAACCTTATGAAATACCTATTAATTATTATTTTATCAGTTTGTTGGCTACAAGGATTTTCCCGACAGCCCTTTGCAACGATACGGGGCAGAGTGTTGGATAGTGAAAACGGCCGTCCGGTTGTTGCAGCTTCTGTGACGTTAAACGAGAAGCAGGCTGCTACCAAAACGGACGAAAATGGATTATTTTCTTTACGTGTAAAAAATGGTGTACCACTTGTGCTTTCCATCTCTTCTCTGGATTATAAGCCCATCAAAAGATCTTTCGCACAAGTGGTGAAGGACACTATCGTCTTTCATTTGGAAAAGGACGAGGTTACCTTAGAAGAAGTAGTTGTTTCCACCGGCTATGAAGAGCTGCCATTGGAAAGAGCTACCGGTTCCTTTGAAAAAGTGGATAATAAATTATTCGATAGACAAATTAGTACCGACGTAATCAGCAGACTGGATGGCTTGGTGAGTGGCGTGCAGTTTGATAAACGTTCGGGCAGCGAAACGGATTTCAATATCAGAGGTCTCAGTTCCATTGGTGCGAGCACCGTGCGCAAGCCTTTGGTGGTAGTAGATAATTTTCCCTACGAGGGAGATATCGGCAATCTGAACCCAAATGATATTGCCGGTATTACCTTTTTAAAGGATGCCGCTGCTGCCTCTATCTGGGGTGCAAAAGCTGGAAACGGCGTGTTGGTTATCACCACCAAAAAGGGTCAGTTTGAGGCTCCAGTATCGCTTACGGCAAATGCCAATACGACTGTTACAGATAAACCCAACTTATTCTATGCACCTCGCATGTCAACATCTGAATATATTGATCTGGAAATATTCTTGTTTAACCAGGGGTATTTTAATGCTGCCTTAAACAATAATACTACCCGCCCCGTGGTTACACCTGTTGTGGAACTGCTCGAAGCGGTTCGCAAGGGCGAGTTAAGCGAACAGGAGACGTATCAAAGTATTGATAACCTCCGTCAGCAGGATGTTAGACGGGATATCACTAATCACTTATACAGACAGGGGATAAACCAGCAATACAATGTGCGTCTAAATGGCGGAACAGCACGCGTAAATTATCTCTTCTCTGTAGGTTACGACCATAATAAGGCTTCGCTTGTTGGTAACTGGAATGATCGCTTTACATTCCGTAATACAACATCGCTTAAACCGCTACCCAACTTAGACGTACAGATTGGCGCCGTTTATACTCACAGTAGGCTGAATGTACCTAATGAAGGCCTTGCTGCTTTGGATCCTGCTTCGAATAAAGGTTTATATCCATATGCCCGTTTTACGGATGATGAGGGCAATCCTCTGGCAGTTGAAAAAAACTATCGTAAGGGCTATATCGATACGGCAGGGAATGGAAGATTGCTGGATTGGAGTTTCAGGCCACTTGAAGAAATACAACTGGCCGAAAGGAGGGATGTTACGCAAGATCTACTCTTTAACGTAAATGCTTCATATCAACTGTTACCTGGCTTCAAAGCGCAGCTACTCTATCAGTATGAGGGGGTAAATACCAGCGGATATAACTATAATAGTGAAGAAACGTTCTTCACGCGTAACTTAATTAATCGATTTACCCAGATACAGGATGACGGGATTACCCATGCCATACCTTTAGGTGGTATATTGGATGAAAGCACCGGAAGCTTGAATAGCCATTCGCTTCGCGGAATGTTTAATCTGGACCGCCAGTGGGGCCAACATCATCAATTGATTGCGCTGCTTGGTGGAGAGATTCGAGACAATAAGCAGAACTTTAGTCAATACCGAACTTATGGTTATAAACCGGATATTTTAACACATCAAACTGTTGACTACGTAAATCGCTATCCCATCTACGACAATCTATCAGCTAGTTCGTATATTTTGGATAACACAGTGTTTTCCGGTAATGTTGATCGTTTTGTGTCAGTATTTGCAAATGCCTCCTATATTTATAAAGGTAGGTATACTTTTTCGGGAAGTGCAAGGAGAGATGCTTCAAACCTTTTTGGGGTCTCAACCAATAATAAATGGAAGCCGCTTTGGTCTTCCGGTTTTGCCTGGAATCTTTCCGAAGAAAACTTTTTTCGTTGGGATGCCCTGCCTTATCTAAAATTACGTCTTACTTATGGCTATAGTGGAAACGTGAATAATGCCATTGCGGCCTTAACCACCATTAATTACCGCGGTATTTCGCGTTTAAGCAGACTCCCATATGCCATCGTAATTAATCCTCCCAATCCTTCTTTGCGCTGGGAAAACGTGGCAATGACCAATGCCGGTTTGGATTTCCGTTCAAAAAATAATCTATTTACGGGCTCTCTGGAATTTTATGTAAAGAATGCTACCGATCTATTAGCCTTAGTACCTGCTGATATGACTACCGGCTTCAATAACCTTACGCGCAACAGTGCAAAACTACAGACAAAAGGTTTCGACCTGAATATCACTTCCCGAAATTTGTCCGGTAATTTCTCGTGGGAAACGAATTGGCTGTTTTCACTCAACAAAAATAAAGTAATGGAATACCTGTACAAAAATACCCGATTATCTTCTATGGTAGGTAGCGGTGCAAACATTACACCGATTGAAGGGCAATCGGCATACAATATCATCAGCTATCGCTGGGGTGGACTAGATGCGCAAACGGGAAACCCAAAAGGCTATATCAATGGTGAATTAAGCGAGGATTACCTGAACATCACGAACAATGCAAGCATGGATGACTTCGTCTTTCATGGCTCGGCGCTGCCACAGGTTTATGGGAGTATTCGGAATTCCTTTGGGTGGAGGCAACTATCGCTGTCTTTTAACATTCAATATAAACTCGATTACTATTTCAGAAGGCCTTCTGTAAACTACAATATTTTATTTTCCAGTGGCAAAGTCATGCATGCTGATTATGCCCTGCGTTGGCAACAGCCTGGAGATGAACTCATAACAAACGTTCCCTCACTTGTATATCCCGCTAATACAAGGCGGGATGATTTCTATAATCTCTCAGAGGCAACAGTGGAAAAAGGCGATCATATTAGATTGAAAGATGTAAATCTTAGTTATAATTTTAAGAATACAAATCTGAAAAGTTTACCAATTAAAAACATAGTGGCCACTATCTATGCAAATAACCTGGGTATTTTATGGAGAGCGAATAAAAAAGGACTTGACCCAGATTTTAGAGATATGCCGCTACCGAGAACAATTGCTTTTGGTTTAAAAATGGACTTTTAATCGTACAGAAATGAAAGGTATTAAAAAAATAAGTTGTAGTGTTATTGCAGTTTGCACGTTGTTTATCGGCTGTGAAAAATATCTTGATGTAAAACCTGATCAATCACTTTCAACGCCTAATAGTGTTGCTGATTTGCAAGCACTGTTGGATTATGAAGATCGGTTGACTTATAACTATCCTTGCGCGGGAGACCTGGCGGCGACGTACTATTACCTAAATGATGCCGATTGGAGGACAAGGGACGAAGAGGCACGAAAAACGTATTTATGGGAGAAGTCTGCTGATAATTATCTGGACTGGTCTTACGGTTATCAGAATATCTTCCTTGCCAATGTGGTGATTGAAAATGTGTCGAAAGCAACTTTGGGCAGCCTGACAGAGAATCATCGAAATCAAGTGAACGGGGCTGGGCATTTTTTCAGGGGATGGTCTTTCTTTCATCTCGCACAAATATTCGCACCGCCTTATAATTTGAAAGGTAGCAACGTGAATGAAATGGGTATACCTTTGAGGCTGACGGCTGATATTGACGCCCCAACCGTAAGGGCTTCCTTGGAAGAAACCTACCAACAAGTGTTGCATGATTTAAAGATTGCCACTTTTTATTTGGATGCTAACAGCTCAACACCTACAAGACCCAATAAAAAGACTGCCTACGCGGCTATCTCAAAAACTTATTTAGTAATGGGGGATTACAAACAAGCATTGTTATATGCAGATTCTTGTTTAGGGCTTTATAGTACATTGATTAATTACAACACACTTGACGTGAATAAGGCATTGCCCTTTGAGTTATTCAATCCAGAGGTGCTTTTTCAATCCAGCATTCGTGCTGACGCAGGCAATCTTGATCCGAGTAGAGCGCGGGTAGATTCGGTTCTATACGACTCCTATGATAACGATGATCTTCGAAAAAGCATCTTCTTCAGGAAAAATACTGATGGTTCTTATTCATTTAAAGGTAGTTATTACGGTGTTAATTCGGGAGCATTATTTTCCGGGATCGCTGTTGATGAAGTGTTGCTTATTAAAGCGGAATGTCTTGCAAGGTTAGACAGAAAAGAGGACGCCTTGGAAGGACTCAATACGTTGTTAAAAAGTCGATGGAAAACAGATCGCTTTGAACCATATTCTGCAAGCACCGCTGGAGAGGTTTTGGGAATTATCCTAGCAGAACGGCATAAGGAACTGGCTTTCAGAGGTGGGATATTTTGGTCAGATAGACGCCGTTTAAATCAGGAAGCGCAATTTTCAACCAATCTAAGAAGACGTATGGAGGGCGGCGATTATACAATAGAGCCTAATAGTTTGCTGTATACCTTTTTGATTCCCGTATCCGTTATACAGGAAAGTGGTATTTCGCAAAATCCAAGATAAACAAGGGAGCATTAGGCTCCCTTGTTTCTAAAAAAAAGTAAATACTAGTTGCCTGTGTATGGTCCTTTTTCGATGTTTGGATGATTCAAATCACCATCAAGCGCCGCCTGTAGTCCCGCAACTTGAGAAAAGTCTGGCTGTCCATTGTTCTCAGGGGCCCGTACAACACAAATCTCACTATCTCCCTGACAATTCATAGAAGAACCATCTTGTCTTTCATAGTTCTCGGGATCACTTGGAGTTGAGGTTTGAGGATCGTATCGCCATTCCTGGTCTACCCGTAGTGCTTTTTCCGTTTTAATTGATTTAACCTTGGCTATCGCCAAACTACCACCCGATAGCATCGCCGCTAGCAGTATGGTTCCTGTGATTTTTTTTGTATTCATAATATTTGTGTTTAAATACAACCTGTACTCTTATTTGCTCTTTTTATCGAAAGCTCGGTTTGCTATGCGGAAAGAACTTTTCTAAGTTTCTTTTGCCAGGCAAAAGCGATCTGTTTGCTAGTGCACCGTCTCAGCGACAATAGGAAGCAAATGGAGGTATAAACGTTAATTTCGAAGAACCTTTTGCGCGCGATGGGACTTGCGAAATAAGCGATTATACAGATTGATGGTTATGAGCCTGATCTCCGGCCAATACTGTAGGCAGGCTCCTCCCACAGCGAGTATCATTAAGATCCAGTTCACCCTGTAGTGTTCCGGCCATTCCATATCTTGAAAAATGCCCCCACACGCACAAGGTATGTATCCAAATATCTTTTCCTTGGCCATCCAGGCATATGCCGTAAAACTGGCCATTAGCAGCACATTGATGACTGGGACAATTCGTAGTCGTCGATTTGGTAGAAAGAAAGGCAGAATGAGCAATGTCGCCATTCCTATTTCAATAGCTGGCAGGGCATAAATGAGTACCTCCGTGAACCAATCTGCAAAGGGCTGCTTATACATCTTAATGCGGTATACCTTAAATTCGGCTATCTTCATCACAGCGGTATAGCTGTAAAGCGATATAAATACCACTCTTATAAGGGCGTCTGCAATTAGGTAAACCCACTTTTTAATTATCATTTTCTTCTCGTTGAGACTTTTTAGTGTTTCAATCATTTCCATACAACCAAAATTAGTAGGTTGTATGGAAACAAAGGGGGAACTTTTGAATAGAAAAAGGGGGTATTTTTGTTGGTTTTTGGCCTATTTTGTCGATGTAAAGACAATAGCCCGGTTACTTCGATGTAATATACTCACCAATTGATGTGGTACAGTTTGCTCCTTATTGTCAATAATAGCAGTCTCAAAAGTATTGGCGTTGACGTTTGATAGGTAGGTAGGAACGAGATCCAGTGGTAGGCAAAGCACAGGTGTGCACATAAAAAAAGTGTTCCATAGTCGTTTGGTCTCAGCATCACTCGTTTTAACTCTGCCTTCTATCATAGCCATAAAATGTGAAAGGGGATGCAGGAGCTTTCTCCTATGGTGGGAAACAAAGGCCTCTCTAAAACTCAGATGATCGGCAAAGTATTCGCCGGCTATCTTGTGAAAAAACGACATACAGATAGCTTTTGCTTCTTTGATTTTAGAAAGATTGGCTATCTCATTGCTAAGTGGTAGCTTAGCTAAGACAGGGCAATACGCTAAATATGAATCAACTAAATTTTTGCGTTGCTCCTCGTACAGTGTTATTGGGCTCTCTGATGATGATCTAATCCAACAATTTTCATGGTATATTTTTCCAGGCTGTTTAATAGTTGGTGACTTTGGGATATACAATGTCATGTGGTTCAACGTTTCCAATTGATGTTCGATGTTCTTTATTCTTGCGAGCTTTTCCGTGGTTATCGATGGCTGAAATAGTCGGCCAAGCAGGCCTCCTCTATAACCAGAGAGTATCTTCCGCTCTTTTTCTAGTACTCTTATTTTCTGCTGTATTTCCAGTTTTTCTTTTAAAATATAATCTTTCACCTTCATCCTACTTTCCGTTAGCTTATCTAACGTTGACTGTTCAGCTGGCTGAAAATCCTTCTCTAAACGAATCAACAGGTTAAGGAACTGAAAGATGGCTCTAGTGTGGTGGAAATAGCGGTCTCTTCTATATTTGAGATGTTGCAATTGAGTCTCGAAGGCTTCCTTTGCCTTTTTTCTATCGCCTATACCTCCCTCCAAATAGGAGCGAAAGCCCGTGTTTAATAAGGGATGTTGCCACCAACCGTCTCTGAACTGATTTTTATCGCTGGTCATAAGTGCTGCCATGTTTGACCAGTTGAGTTCAGACTTAATGCCATTTACACTTTCGTTCAAGTAACTAGCTATTTGCTTGGTTTTGTTTCTTACGGTGAGCGTACATAACTGCTTTTGGTAAAACTTGGCCATCTTGTCAGTTTTTGTAGCTATAAGAATTCCTCGGGGCTGAGTCATTGACGGTCCTTGTATATCATAATCGAAAGGGTTGTTTTCGTAACTATCGATGATAGCTATATTATCCTCGATAAACTGATTAGCTACCAATTGCCTTATCTGCATAGCTTTATTTTCCGCGTCTGTTGCAAAAAGAAATTCAATAGGTGATTCAGGATAATGTAATCCATGATGTCTGCAAACGGTATATTTGTTTGGTTCTGCTGGTGGTATGTTATTGTTTAGCCAATAGGGGGGCAAGGGATAAGGATCTTCAATAAGCTGCTTCGTCTCGCTTCCATAATGTTTTAGTGCGTTACCTAAAACTGGCTGACGGGTAATATCCTCAATGTCGGCCAGGAAAGGGCTGTTTAGCGACCCATAAAGAAGTCTTTCGATCATTCCTTGATGGCTTTTAACAATGTATACTTTGTCTTCAAAGTGCAGCGGCCCTGGTGCTACATAATTCAAATAAACAAATTCCTGAACTATGTTCGTCCACGTTAACACATCTATTTCCTTCAGCCAAGCCTTGAAATGCTGATTCTCGTTATTAATTGTTTCGAGAAAGCTATGGTCTATATCTTTCCCATCAGTTAACATAAACAAAAATAATCGGTTACCTAAGTGGGAATAGGAGGGTACGGGCTTTCCTGCATGGTTTAAAACTATTTCGGCAACAAAATAGTTCTTTTGGTGATCTTTTAGATAAACATGGTAATAACTCTTTGATGAATGCTTTTGCATTGCAGACAATTGCCAAGGTAGTGATTCTCCCAGCGTATAGGTTTTGGCTGTTTCAGAAATGCTACGCTGAAAGTTAGTTGCTGCTTTGAGATGTCTAAATAGGAGTTCTTGTTTTTGCATAACAAATAGATTTGGTTAAAGAAAACACACACAATTGATGAGCCTATAGTTAATTTGTATGGTGATGTAAAAGGGAAGAAAAATAGACTCATAATGGGTTTAATTAATTTGCCAATAGGTGGCACTAGATTTAGATGGCTTAATATAAAAATAAAGGCCTTTTTATACAAATAAATGGGTGCGATGTTGCGAAAATGAACAGAGTGAACGGATCAACCGCTTTTATACAATTCGCCGGGCGTTATACCATGGCGTTTTAAAAATTGCTTTCGAAAGCTTCTAATATCACTGTAGCCCATGGTATAAGCAGCTTGTAAAGGTTTGAACCGTTCAACTTTAATTAAATAATAGGCTTCGCTTAGTCGTAGGTCAGTAATGTACGCCTGTAGACTGGTACCAAAGGCCTGCTTATGAGAAAAACGGAGCTGGTATGGGCTGAGCTCAAATTGTTGTGCGATAGCTGGAATGCTATGAATAGCTCCATTTTTAATATTTTCTTTAATGTAAGCTCTTATTTCATCGAGTTTTGTGATTTCCATTCTCACGAAGCCTTGTTGTTGGAAGTGTTGTTGTCTAGCAATCACAAGAAGTCGCAGAACTAAATGTGGAATTTCTGCTTCCAATTCGAGTGCATCTACCTGTTTGGCATGAAGCAACATGTTTAAATGTCTCATCGTGTATGCGTTTATAGGTAACTTTAAGCTTAAAGCAAACCCTGGACGCCCCTTATCCAATTTCTCGAGTAATTTTTTTAGATAACGTAAAGAGCTGTCCTGAAAACGCAAAAGCAGTTCTTTATCTACTACAAAATAAAAGACAAGGTGGTGGCCTCCCTTTTCAAAATAAGCCGTATGATCGCCAGCGGGCAGATATACTGCGCGATATGTTTTCTCTCTTGTTTTGAATTGCGCCCGTTTTCGTTTAGGGTTTATCAATAGTAAATAGTTGTTTTCCAGCTGATATACCCAGTAAAGGTTGGCCGCTTTGCAGCGCAACTTAATGGCTAAATCGATATCGGTGTTCACCTCACCTAGGTATAAAAATATATCTTTGGTTTGATAATATTGCTCTAGCACAGTAAAAGCGCTATGCTGCCAATAATTACAATGTGCATAGCTTAAACGGTACGCAACGGATTGCGGCAACCTATGACTTTGCTCTATATCGCCAAGCGCTTCCGGAAATTCAAGTTGTATCAATGATCCCATCATTTGTTCGGTTTGATTGTTTAGTTGGTTGGTTCTGTGGGTTATGTAAATCCAGTTACATAGGTCATAACTGCTCCTCCTTTCTACTTGATTTACCTTCTTTAATTGGCCTCGGGGGCTTGGGCCGTGCCAACCACCTAAGGTAAGGGGTGAATAAACGGGTGGAATATCGTTGAGATGGGTTTCCTGTTAGCCAGCTGATGATGTTTAAAAAGATCATCACTAGCGAGAAAAAATATAAACCTATCGTGAGTGCAATTAAAAGGTGCAGTACGAGCATGCTATAAACGATAGCGTTTCTCGATCGCGGTACAAATAGACTAAGTGGATAGCTAAACTCTAACAATACCACCGCTGTGCCGCCGGCTACAAAAAGCCAGCTGGGAAAATGAGGTAGAAGAGAGCCAAGCAAATTTTGTTCATGAAAATAGGGGAGATGCAAGGCTTTCCAAAGTGCCTGCCCATTCCACCAATCGCCGCCTAGCGCCTTGTCTAAACCACTGAAAAAATAGATGAAACATAAATGAGTACGTAAAACGCTCAGGCATAAGCTTAGTTGTTCTTCAGAAATCGGCGGCAAGCGAAGAATTAACTGGTCTATACTACTGCTGCGATCTGTCGGAAATACGAGACAATAGAAAAGTAGGATATTACAGAAATAGTCTGCGCCATAACTGTACTGGGTTAAGGAGGTAAAGATGCTGATATGCAGAAGAAGTAAAAATAGGGAGGTAAACTTGGTATGTATGCCCAGTACAAGAAAAATACATAGTTGTATATAAAGCACATATAACAGCGTAAATACCGATAAACCATCTAAATTGAAATGATGGCTAAGCCAGTTAATAATTTGGTTTAACGTAACAGTAGGCGACAGATGCTTCAGCTCTAACAGCGGTGCGTCTACCAGTCCATTTGGTGTATAGAGTAAAAGAAAATCATCTTCTAAGCTGAGAAGAGTCAATAATAGAATGCAGGCTGTTCCAATGCGGAAGTAACCCAAAACCGGGATCTTCATAGAATTTGCGATAGCTAGTTTAAAAGGATTTAAAGTGGATAGGTCTGCTGGTATACCAATCTATAGGATGTCGCCGGATTTCTCCCCGAGCGTTCAAGTTTACTCGACTGATGCAGAAAGATACGGGTAACTACTTGTTTTGCCCGTGGTTGGCTACGCCCGATGTGCCTACTCAGGTTGTACAAGATGGCACGTGCATACCGCACATCATAACGCATCGTGTCTTTATTGTTCGAGTGATTGGCCAGCGGCTCAAAAGAGTCCAATAGTCGTGCATAGCGCAATATGCCAGGCCCGCTTTGAAGCTCTGGACCATTTTGTGTGTTGATTAATTTCCCTTCTGCATCGTATAACTTAAATTGAGTGATGTATTGGCTACCAACGCGGGGAGCAAAGAAACCGAAAATAGTTTCCGTGCCGCTATAGGTACTATACAGTTTAATCGCCGGATGCGTTACGCAACAGTGGAGCTTTTCCTGTACAAAATGCAGTGCCTTATAATCATGCTTGGGATGTAACAGGGCAAAACTTTGGAGAAGGCCAAGAGTATTACTAAGAATAATACATAGAAAATGGAAGCCAATGGCAATCGCCGGTAGGATAGTTTTAGGCATAATAGGTTCTGTGTTGGCCGGCCCGCATGCGGGCCGGCACAGGTGTTTATTGATCGTAGTTGGCTAGCACAGCGTCGTACTTAGATTGGTTTTCTGGATCGGTCGGTGTATCTTTTATATAAAGAAAATGTTTAAAGATGCTAAAGTCACCTTCTTTATCCATGTCAATAGCCACTTCTATTAGGTCATTTTCTAAGAGACTGGGAAGTACGGGAGTTGTTCGGAAAAAGAAGACCGAAAAAAGCGATGCTATAAAAAATGCAGTGGTAAATCGTCTTTTCATAATGTTTATTTATTAGTTCGTAAGGCCTAATTTGTGCTTATCCGTGGGCGAAGTCCAGCAAAAAGTGACGAACAGCTTTTTTGGGTGATAAAGGCTATATTTTGGGTGACTAAGAGAGATCAATTTAGATGGGTATTAACAAAAGTACGTGGTACACTTGCGTTTAAGGGCTGTTTGTGTTAAATTTGTGTTAACCCCTAAATGCTAAAATTGCTTATCGGATTTTTTTGAATCTAAACCAGTATAATCTATGTTGGAAGCAATTGCTATTGATGATGAGCCATTGGCTCTTCAAGATTTTTTAAAAGAAGTAGCTTCGATTGAAACTTTTCAGGTAATCAGAACCTATACAAATGCAAAAGAAGCAATCGATTTTCTGATCGACTACCGCAAGATCGATGTAATTTTCTGTGATATCAAAATGCCGGGCCTTTCCGGATTAAAGACGCTCGAACTCTGCCGCAGCTTGTGCGATTATTTTATCTTTTTAACGGCCTATCCAGAGTATATGAATGAAGCATTTGAAAAAATGTGCGATGCATATCTGCATAAGCCCGCCATGGAAGAGGATGTTCGAAAGCACATCAACCGTTTTATTGAAATCCGCGTGAGCGGATCTACCAGAAAGGAGCTGTTGCCAAGAAAAATATGGGCGCATACATTGCAGACAACCAACGGAAAGTATGCTCAAGTGCCCATTGTAATGGAAGACGTATCGTTGATGACAGGAGTACAGAACTATGTACATTTTACATTAGCGCATAAGGTGGATGAAATTTATACCGTCAAAAGTTCGCTCATCAGTATGCTTAGAACTTACCCGGATCTTTTTGTGCAGGTAAATCGTGCTCAACTGGTGGCCAAAGGTTTGATCTGCCAGGTTCATGAT
>DATMSZ010000102.1:0-35079 GCA_035565175.1 Pseudosphingobacterium sp. | reverse complement strand
ATTAGATTTATGAACGATTCCTATTTTTACTATTTTAATCTTATTTTAATTGGCGGCGGTAAACATAAGCATTGCTAGTTTACCATGCAAGAAAAAATCGAAAATTGTGTACAACTTACACCAAATATTTGAAAAGAAAATACTGCTTCTGGTTGTTTAAAAGAGGGTGTAAAAGGCCCAAGGATAGCTTAATAAAAACTGGTTCACTGCCCGTTAAGAACGGTATCTTTACAGACAGTGAGCAATTAAGAATGGTAGGCAATTAATCTATATAGGGTTGCAATACCCTTTGCCAACGGTCGTAACCTTGAGCATTGAGATGCAGTTGATCGTCTTTAAAAAGGGTATCGTCCGGTTTACCATCGGCTCCAAGAAGTGGGGAGGCAACGTCAATATACGTGCTATTTTTCCTCCTATTGAGGAATTTCTGAATTTTTAGATTCGCTTTTTTTACCTCATCAAAACCCTTTATGCGACTGTTGCTAAACTTAATGGAAAGAAAGTAAATGGGTATTTCAGGTTGCTTTGCTCGTATTAACCTCCATAGCTGTTTGAAGCTTTCAAATACTTGATTGGCCGATTTGCCATTATTAATATCATTTTCGCCGGCGTATATAAAGATCTTGCTTGCTTCGTATGGATATACGATGGCATCCATATAGTATGCTGGAAAATGAGAAAGTTCACAGCCGCCTACTCCCCTCTTTATAATGGGTTTATTTGGGAAGCGTTGTTCTAGATCATCCCATAACCGAATGGAAGAACTTCCTATGAAAAGAATTCCTTCCTTTGCTGGCCTATTTAAAGAATCTGCTTCTTTAAATGCAATGATTTCGTTTTCAAACGGATACGCTTCTTTATGCTGCGCATAGGTCTTTGCTATAAAAACGATAAAGAATAGGCTCCATAATATGCTGAATTTTTTCATGGTGTAGTGTTTTTAGTAGCAAAATATTCGTTATTGGTTATTCGTTATTCGTTATTTGTTATTGGTTTAGCTAAATTACGAATCACTTGATAACTATTCGACCAATTAAAACTCCGCTGCCTAAAATTGTATAAGCAGTAAGACTACGACCGATCTAATCGATTCATCATTTTTTATTCAAAAACAACTGTTTTATTGCCTGTTACAAACACCCTATCTTCAATAATTAAAGAAAGCGCCTTAATGAGGACGGCTTTTTCGATTTCCTTTCCTGCTTTACGCATCACCTCCGCTGTATAGGTATGGTTAACAGGTTTAATATCCTGTGCAATGATTGGTCCTTCATCCAGGTCGTCTGTGACAAAATGCGCGGTTGCTCCAATAATTTTCACACCCCGCGTATACGCTTGTTGATAGGGGTTAGCCCCCATAAATGCAGGTAAAAAAGAATGATGGATATTGATAATCTTGCCCTGATAATGTGCAACAAAAATGGGAGACAGTATGCGCATAAATTTAGCCAATACAACATAATCAGGATTGTAGCTATAGATTAGCCGATGCAGCTCTTTTTCAAATTCGTCTTTTGATTTTCCTTCGTGGCTTACATAGTGAAAGGGCACATTAAAACGTTCTGTAAACTCCCTTAGTGTATCATAGTTGCCTATTACACAGCTTATTTCGGCATCTAGTGTATTAAAAAAGTACCGCACTAGAATATCCCCCAAACAATGTGGTTCTTTTGTAACCAATACGGCAAGACTCTTTTTCTTTCGCGGATTTACGCTCACCTGCGCTCCTTTTGGCAGCACCTTTCTCAGCTCATCTGTTAGTGCAGGAGCATCTACTACTTTCCCACTGCACACGATACGCGAAAAGAACCGCTTGGTAGATTCATCCACATATTCTCGCATGGTGGTAATATTTAACTCATTACCTGCCAGCACGTGGGCGATAGAAGACACCAAACCTACTGCATCCGTACAGTGTATAAGAATTAGCGTTTGCTCCATTGTACTATTTAAACAGCTTCTTTTAAGCTCTTATCGTCTTTTATAGGTTCTTCCTCTAGTACATCTTGCTCAATCCGCAAATTATTTACAATATGCTTTTGCCTATCAGGTGTGTTTTTACCCATATAATATTCCAGCAGCTGTTGTATTTTCTGGTCTTTAGATAAAATAACAGGGTCTAAACGAATATCTTTACCTATAAATAAGCCAAACTCATCGGGAGAAATCTCCCCTAATCCTTTAAAACGTGTTATTTCCGGTTTGCTTCCCAGCTTTATAATAGCGCGTTGTCTTTCTTCATCCGAATAACAGTAAATAGTTTCCTTCTTATTTCTAACCCTAAATAAGGGTGTTTGTAAAATTGAAACATGCCCTGCCTTCACCAGATCAGGGAAAAACTGTAAAAAGAAGGTCATTAGCAAAAGACGAATATGCATGCCATCAACATCTGCATCCGTAGCCACAACAATATTGTTATAGCGAAGTCCATCCAAGCCATCTTCAATATTTAAAGCATGCTGTAGTAGGTTGAACTCTTCATTCTCATAGACCACCTTTTTTGTTAATCCAAAGGCATTCAACGGCTTTCCTTTTAAACTAAAAACAGCTTGTGTTTGTACATCGCGTGACTTGGTAATCGATCCACTCGCTGAATCACCTTCTGTGATAAATAGCGTCGTTTCTTGATTTCGCTCATTCTTATCATCATAATGTATTTTACAATCCCTTAGCTTACGATTGTGTAAAGACGCTTTTTTTGCACGCTCATTCGCCAACTTTTTAATACCTGCGATATCCTTTCGTTCTCTTTCTGATTGTAGGATACGTTTTAATAGCGCATCGGCTGTATCTGGATGTTTATGCAGATAATCGTCTAATGATTTTTTGATAAAATCATTAATAAAAGTACGCACCGTAGGCCCGTCGGGACCTATACTTTGCGAGCCGAGTTTTGTTTTTGTTTGTGATTCGAAAACCGGCTCTTGCACTTTAATAGCAATGGCCCCGATTATAGAGGCTCGTATATCGGATGCCTCGAATTCTTTTTTGTAGTATTCACGCACTGTTTTCACCAATGCTTCTCTAAACGCAGCCTGGTGGGTTCCTCCTTGTGTTGTATGTTGGCCGTTTACAAATGAATAATATTCTTCACCATATTGTTGGCCATGTGTTAAGGCGATTTCAATATCCTCCCCTTTTAGGTGAATAATGGGATATCTTACTCCTTCGGTATCAATGTTACGCTCTAATAAATCGCGCAGGCCATTTTCGGAAATAAATTTTTGTCCGTTGAAATTAATGGTTAATCCGGCATTAAGGAAAACGTAATTCCAAATCATATTTTCCACAAATTCCGGACGGTATTTATAGTTCCGAAAGATGCTGTCATCAGGCGCAAAAGTTACGGCGGTACCATTTCGCTGAGTAGTATCCTTTTCCTCATCTTGCAGCAATTCTCCCTTACTAAATTCGGCTATTCTCGTCCGTCCCGCTCTGTATGCTTGTACAACAAAAGATGATGAAAGGGCATTAACCGCCTTAGTACCTACCCCATTTAAACCAACCGATTTTTGGAAAGCTTTGCTATCATATTTTCCCCCTGTGTTAATTTTAGACACCACATCTACCACACTCCCGATTGGAATTCCTCTACCATAATCTCGCACGGACACCTTTAGTTCGCTTACATTTATATCAATTGTTCTCCCTGCCCCCATTACAAATTCATCAATGGAATTGTCAACCACTTCCTTTAATAACACATAAATTCCGTCGTCATAAGCAGAGCCATCCCCTAACTTCCCGATGTACATTCCCGGACGAAGTCGGATATGTTCCTTCCAATCTAATGATCGTATACTATCTTCGTTGTAATTTGTCATACCTCTTCCTTATTGGTTGTTAGTTACTAGTTGTTAGTTGTTCGTATAAACAAACGTACTATTTACTATCCATATATAGATTCGGTTGTTCGCCCTCTAAAAAACCAATAACGAAGGACGAACAACAAATAACCAAATGCTATCTTCCAAAATCATCCTGCACGCGAACGATATCTTCCTCATCTGAAGGGTTTTCGCTATCTGTGTGCTGCCATATTTCAGCCAAAATTCCCCAACCATCAAGTCCCACTAAACGATGACGCTCACCTTTTTCCAATTTGATAACATCACCCGGTTGTTTCGTTTTTACTTCGTTTTCTGTATCCGTATCGCTTATAACCACACCCACATCACCTTTAATCACTTGCCAGATTTCTGCGCGTCTGTGATGGTATTGCCAAGATAACCGTTTATGCGGTGCTACAACCAAAATTTTTGGACTTAGCTTACCGGAAATTTTAAGATCTTGTACATTTAAACCATCGAAATAGGTATCGGCAAATTGTTGTGCTTGACTTTCGTCAATAACAAAAAAGCCTCCCCAAGGACGTGTTTGATCTTGTTTATCAATAGTAAATCCTTGTTCTTTAAGTGTTTTCTCAATTTCAGCAAATATTTCTTCCTTAGCGATGTTTGTCATAATTATTTTTTTTCGCTAAGATAATGAGATTTTTTCATTTGGACATTAGCATTTACCTGTTGGTTATTGGTGCTCCCTTGCACATTTTTTCACAAAAGCCGATTTTTTTAGCCTCTGCTTATTTTCCATTGCCGCCCTAGCTAATCATTAGAATATTCTAATTTGGTATAAGGAGCTAATATTCTTATTTTGCGCGATTGAACAAGGAGCAATGACTAAAATACTTTTAATAGAAGATGATGATCGTTTAGCGGCATTCATCCAAAAAGGTTTAGAAGAACATTTATATTCAGTAACAAGAATATCCACCGGCTACGAAGCCCTTGCCGTTACACAGGATATCTCCTTTGATTTAATCATTTTAGACATCATGCTACCAGATATTTCTGGTTTTCAAATTTGCTCGGCCTTACGGGAACGAAAAATAACAACTTCCATCATCATATTGAGTGCGTTAGATACTACAGAAGAAAAGATAAAGGGTTTACAGGCTGGAGCAGACGATTATCTTGGCAAACCTTTTCACTTTGAGGAATTACTAGCCCGCATAAATGCCCAAATAAGGAGGAAATCTTTCGAACAAGGGATCACGGATTCTCAGAAGTATGCTGATTTGGAAATTAACATTGCCGAACAAAGCGCCAGTAGAGCTGGTAAAACATTGTTCCTTTCTCCAAGGGAATATAAACTCCTGTTATTCCTATTGAAAAACCGCGAACGTGTTGTTACCAGAACACAAATAGCAGAAGCCGTTTGGGATATCCATTTTAACACGCATACCAACGTAGTAGATGTATATATTAACTACCTTCGTAACAAAGTTGACAAGGGGTTTCAATTTTCGTTGATTCATACGGTCAAAGGCCGAGGATATTTATTTAAACATAAAGAAGAATGATCTTACGATTGAAATTGGCATGGAATAGCACTTTTATTGTTGCCCTTATTCTGAGTCTCAGTTTCGCCGGCACTTATCTTCTGTTTAAGCAACATATTACCCATTCTTTCTATAAAAGATTACAAACCAGAGCCCTTACAGCAGCCTTTTTTCATCTTGAAAAGGACGAACTGAACGCACAAAAATATGAAGTAATTGAAAAAAAATATCAGGAGATACATCGCGAATCCATACGTTTTTTTGATGGACAAAATCGTATGGTATTTGAGTTTGATACCCTTCACTATACGATTGATCCTTCCATTCTTAATCGCATTAGAGAAAATAAGATCTTTCATTTCACAAAAAACGAACGGCAGTTTGCCGGCATATTTTATCAGGACAATGAGGGGGACTTTGTGGTACTCGCTTCGGACATAGATAAGGATGGCATTAATCAGCTCGGTATGCTGAACCTATACCTTGTGGTTTTCCTTTTTATTGGGGTAGTTTTAAGCTTTTTACTTACGCTATTACTGGCAAAGAAAACATTTAAACCTTTTTCCATGCTTATTCAAAATGTAAATACGATTTCAGCAACTAATTTACATGAACGTCTTTCAATAAACAGCTCGGAAAAGGATGAACTAAGTGAGCTCACCAAAGCATTCAATCATTTTCTGGAGCGCTTAGAAAAGGGTGTAAAAAGTCAACATAATTTTCTGAAACATGCCTCCCATGAATTAAAGACCCCACTAGCCTCCATTATCGGACACTTAGAAGTTACGCTTTCGAGGCCCCGTGAAAATGCAGAATATAGGGAAAAGATGCAAGCCCTTTATACGGATGCCTTGCATATTAAATCTATTTTGGAGGGATTGTTGTTATTATCTGGCCTAGAGGGTTCACACCATATGCCTTTTTCTTCTTTAAGAGTTGACGAACTCCTTTGGGACGTACTTGAAAAAACAAGCATCAACAATCCCAATGCAATTATACAGCTTAATCTTCACGATGTTGAACATAAACCGGAATTACTCGAGGTACATGCCAACAGAGATTTATTAATGATCGCCGTGGGAAACCTGATCGATAATGCCTTAAAGTTTTCGAGTAATCAACCTATTGACATAAGTCTTAATGATCGTGCGGGAAGACTCTGTATAGCCATAGCAGATAAAGGTATAGGAATTGAAGAGCGTGAATTAACCGATATATTTACTTTATTTTATCGAAGTGCAAAAAATGCGGCGATACCCGGCCACGGCATTGGGCTACACCTAAGTAAACAGATTTTTGATCTTCACCGCATTGACATGGAGGTACATTCATTTGCTGGAAAAGGCACTACCATTCATTTATTGTTTCCAGAAATTTCCTCTCCTCCGAAAAATTGATTATTTTATGAGCCCATTGACCAAAAAAAGTATTCATGTCTAATCTTGACAACCAAAACACCGCATTTGCCCAAGCCGTATCTTTTGTTAATCATACGAATAAACCTATATTTTTAACCGGCAAAGCAGGTACAGGTAAAACAACTTTTTTGAAGTATATCAAAAGCCATACTTATAAAAAGATGGCCATTGTAGCACCAACAGGTGTAGCAGCCATCAATGCAGGAGGAAGCACCATACATTCCTTATTCTTTTTACCTTTTGGGATGTATATAGCTGATTATGAACTGGCATGGAATGACGATGACCATCATATTTACAATAAACAGCGGTTATTTGGTAAAGTAAAACTTACCAAACAACGCCGGGCCATCTTGCAAGAATTAGATCTGCTCGTGATTGATGAAGTTTCCATGCTCCGTGCAGACACATTGGATGCCATTGATGCAATTTTAAGATGGGCAAGGCGTAATGCAGCTCCTTTTGGAGGAGTGCAGATGTTATTCATTGGTGACTTATACCAGTTACCTCCAGTAGTTAAAAATACGGAGCAAGCCTTGCTATATAAATATTATAAGAGTCCGTTCTTTTTTGATGCCCATGTGATGCAAGAGGCTCCCCCCATGCTGCTTGAACTGAGTAAAATATACCGCCAAAAGGATGGGGCTTTTATTTCACTTTTAAACAATATTCGAAATAACTCTTGTAGTGAAACAGATTTAAATCAGTTAAACAACTATTTTAACCCCAATTTTGTACCTAAAAAAGAAGAGGCATACATTACCTTAACCTCTCACAATCATATCGCTGATCAAATCAATCAAAAAGAATTGCTTGCACTTCCTGGACCGGGCATCTGTTTTGAGGCATCCGTAAAAGGGGAATTTTCCGAAAACAGTTTCCCCACAGAAAGTAAACTTTTTCTGAAGGAAGGTGCGCAAATTATGTTTATTAAGAATGATAAGGGAGAAGAAAGGCGATACTATAATGGCAAAATCGGCATCGTTGAGCGCATCTACAAAAATGGGGGTGAAATTCATGTCCACTTCCCTGGGGAAGAACAATCATTTTCACTGGAACAAGAGGAATGGAAGAATCTACGTTATAACTATGATAAGCAGACAGATAAGATAAACGAGGAAACACTCGGTACATTTAAACAGTATCCTATCCGCTTGGCTTGGGCGGTGACCATTCATAAAAGTCAGGGTTTGACATTCGATCGGGCAGTTATAGATGCCGGAGCGAGCTTTGCCGCCGGGCAGGTATATGTTGCCTTAAGCAGGCTTACCACCCTAGAAGGTTTAGTGTTACGATCTAAAATATCACCTCATAGTATTCACACAGACCCTCATGTAGCGGCATTTTCCAGCAACGTACTGGATGATCAAGCGGTCAATGAAATACTACTGCGAGAACAGCAAGTCTACTTATTAAGTAATTTAAGTAATGCTTTTTTATGGAATAAATTGACGTTGGAGACCAATTCCTTAAAAAATGAAATTATGACAAAGAACATTCCGGACAAAACGTTAGCTTATAAAAAGTTAAATATACTTGCTTCTGCCTGTAACAATCAGTTTGAAGTAGCCGAGAAATTCAGATCGTGGCTTAGTAAACAATTCAATACTGAGACGTTAGATATCAATGTTATCCATGAAAGAACAGAGGCAGCCTCAAAATGGTTTTTAAAGCAATTGGACGAAACACTCCTTAAGCCCTTAAAAGACCACGTAGAAGCTTGGTCTATCAAAAAGAAAAACAAAAAATACTTAAAGGAACTAGACGATCTCTCCATCACATATGAAAGGAAGAAAAACCAAATTCTTCAATGCGCCCATATTACGCAAGCTATTATCGAAGGAAGAAATATACAGGATGTTATAAATGAAATAAATGCACATCAAAAAACAGCGGCCATCGCGGAGAAAGAGGTAGACACTACAGAAAAGAAAACACAGAAAGGAGAAACTAAACGTATTAGTTTAGAACTATTTAAATCGGGGAAAAGTGTTGATGAGATTGCCCGTTTAAGAGACTTAACACCGGGAACCGTTCTTACCCATTTAACTAATTATATCGGATCAGCATTAGATGCGACGGAGTTACTACACCCCGATAGATTAGACATGCTTATAAAAACCATCAACGAAAACCCAGAAAAAACAATGTCTGAGATTAAGCAACTACTGAAACATAAGGTAGAATTCCATGAAATTAAGATTGCCTTAGCGGCATTAAAGGCAATGAAATAAAAACGCTATAATTGATTATTTAAGGACGACCACTTAAAGCTTGCTGTACGCTCGGCGCATTATCTTTAAGCGCTATCTTTAAGACGTCTCCATTGTCGTGCTTTTGGTAAATGGTTTTCAATAATGCAATTGCACTAGCTCTGACATAAGAGCGTTCATCTTCTAAAGCCATCCTCTTTATTTCAGGATAAACATTTATTCGCTCTTGTTCGGGTAATTGCTCAATGTAACCCAATGCCATTAAACGGATGAGCCATGCTTTATCTTTTAGCGCTTTTACAATAATTTTCCTTGCCTCTGCCTGCTGTACTTGATTGGAAAGGCTTTGAATGGCTTGAAATCTATCCATAAATAAAGGTCCATGCAGATACTGGTAAATAGACTCGTCAAGTGTTTTATGATCGTCTATCTGAGCAAGCAAATATTTTTCTGCATCTACATTAATCAACTTCGGAGCTTCCGTGCTTGCAAACCTGAAAGTATCTTGCTGTTTGGCTAAAACGAGGGATTTTCGCTCCACTTTCGCATCATAATAGAGATCAACCTTCAATGGCAAACGATATAAAGGCATTGTATTAAGGTCTTGTTGTTGGGATAGCACAACAATAACCTGCTTTAAGCTATCATCATAGCGCGTGTTAACTACAAGTTCAGGGTTTCCGGAGGCTAAAAACCATTGGTTAAAAAACCAATTAAGATCCTGTCCGGTTACTTCTTCAAAAGCCAATCGTAAATCGTGAATTTCAACAGATTGATAGGCATGCTTTTGAAGATAGCGTTTTAGTGCTTCAAAAAAAGCTTCATCTCCAACTGTTTTACGAAGCATATGCAGTATTCGTCCGCCTTTTTGATAAGACACCTCATCAAACATCTGCTCGCGATCTGCATAATCAAAGCGAATTACGTCAAGTGTTGCATTTTTTTGTTTGGCCAAATAAGCTAGGGCATCATTTAGACCGTGCATATCTGCTTCTTCTTCCCCATATTTATGTTCCAGCCACAAATATTCGCCATAAGTAGCAAAGGATTCATTTAATGGGAGGTTTGACCACGACTCGGCCGTTACCAAGTCGCCAAACCAATGATGGAATAATTCATGAGCAACGATATCCTCGTAAGTTTCGTCTTTATATGCTGCAGGCGTCATATTCATGCGGTCAAAAAAGACGGAGGCAGAGGTATTTTCCATCGCACCGCTCACGAAGTTACGAACCACAATTTGCGCATATTTATCCCAAGGAAAATCGACTCCCAGCCGCTGCGAAAAAAACTCAAGCATTTCAGGTGTCTTTCCGAAAATCATTCTTGCATAGGGGGCATAGGCGGGTTCCATGTAATAACTTACTTCTTTATCTCTCCACTTATCTTTTACCACGTCGAATTTTCCAATGGCAATCATTGCTAAATAAGGCGCATGGGGTTTTTCCTGCACCCAGGTATCTGTACGGGTCCCATCTGGATTACGATGTGAATCTTTTAACAAACCGTTGGATAAGGTCACCATCGTGTCGGGGACAGTTAACTTAATCTGTTGGCTCATCTTTAACATGGTATTATTAATGGTAGGAAACCAGTTGGCATTGCATTCCGTCTCTCCCTGCGTCCAAAGTTGCCGCGGCACTCCGGTCTGATTATCCGGTTGAATGAAGTACAGTCCCTTGTCATCAGGCGAAGCAATATCTTTTCCGATCTCCAAATCATTTGGTTTGGCTATATAATCTATCCCGACGTTTACCTTTTCCTCTTTTGTATATTTTTTTCCGAGTGCGATCTGAATTTTTTTTCCGTCATAGGTAAAGTTTAGCTTGCGTTTACTGGTACTATCTAACATCCATATATGATGAATTTCAAAACCATTCGCATCGAGCACAAGTGAGTCCTGTGGATAAAAATGGGGCTGAACAGTCAACTGAGCCTTTCCTATTACCCAACTCTTTTCCCAATCGAAATGTAAATCAAGTGCTGTACGAACAATCTTCATCTTTATGGGATAGGAACTGTGATACACATCAACATGAGGAGCGTTCGCATGTATGGTAACAGGCGCCATCATCACCTTCGGAGTAGAGGCACAAGAAAAGATAATAAAAAAGCAGCCCAGAATAGGCCAAAGAAAAATATTTCTGTTCATCAAATCTATACTATTTAGAAAGAGGGCGATGGCATTTACTGTGCTAACAAGGCATTAATCTCTTTTTCAAACTGCTGTATGTAATCCGTATAATGCTTTCCAGTAGCGGGCCCGCTAAAACCGGTGTGTATCTTATAAACCGATCCACTTTTATCTATTATAATGGTGGTAGGAAAAGCTGAAAAATTATCTAGCGCAGGAATACTTTCTTCTACTTGCCCAGGAGCATTTGTATAACCTGTAAGAAGAATTGGGTAGTTAATTTTAAATCTCTTTTTAAGGTTCATTACCGCAGCCCTGGCCTTATCTGTTTCCTTATATCTTTCATAAGCAAGCCCAACGATCTCCAAACCTTTATCTTTGTATTTATCATAAAAAGGCGCTAAAAAGGCGGTTTCATCCATACAATTTGGACACCAAGAGCCCAGAAATTGTACTACTACCACTTTATCTTTAAATCGATCATCTGTTAATGACACCGGTTTACCGTCCAGATCATTAAACGTAAAATTTATACGATCGTTCCCCGCCTTTAATCCTGCAATTTTATAGGCATCTGGCAACATGGCATCTTCATCTCTTTTTGCGGACCAGTTTATTATTGTTGACGGACCGGAATACATTTTACCATTAATGATATCCGTACTATCAGTTAAATCACCCGTAAAAAGGACTGGATTAGAGCCGCTGAAAGCCGATATCATGAAGGTGTTTTTATCAACCATGCCTGATAAAAAACGGTAATCACCTGTGGTAGTGAGGAAAGAACCATCTACCAAACTTCCCTTTTGCTCAAACTCACCAACAGCGTATGTACTGGTTCCATCTCCCTTATTAAACTGCACTGACCATCGGCCTGCTATATTGGCGACTTTATCTCCGGTTTCCTTCATAAAACGAAAGTCCTTATTAGCTTCGGCAGTAAAAGCCATTTTCACCGTTTTATTGGGCAAATGTTTAGTCCACACTCCTTGCAATCCTTCAGAAGTTTTAGCCGCCCGGATTTCACTTTCATAAAGTGCTGTCTTTATGTAAACGGAGTCGGCCGTCTCTTCAACCTCATTGATATTTAATCGCTCCTTGCCGTTTAAAAAGGCCATTTGCTTTACGCCAAGAGAGTCATAAATTTCAAAATTAAATGGGATATCTACAGAAGCATCTGTAGAAAGCGTTCCTCTCCAGATACCGTTATTAAGCGATGTGGCTCTATTCGTAGCACAACTAACAACAAGCATCACTAACGCTCCTAAAACACAAACACGGGCAAATACTTTCATAATCATTGATATAAACAGCCATGTGGGGCTAATGAATCTTGCAAGTTCATCCCCTATAGCCTAATCTGCCACTAAAATAATAATCTTTCCAGCTAATTCTCCATTAGAATATTATTAGTTTTCAATTAGAATCATTAATGCTTCCCAGTAGCATCATAAAGACGATTCAATATGACCTTATTTAATGATCGAAATATCTTCATAATAGGTCCGCTTTTATTAAAGATCCAATATCGACCTTGAAATCACCATTCGCTGAATTTCTGAAGTCCCTTCGTAAATCTGTGTAATCTTTGCATCTCGCATGAGGCGCTCTACATGATATTCCTTTACAAAACCATAGCCTCCATGGATCTGTACCGCTTCTACCGTTACTTTCATGGCAACATCGGAAGCAAAAAGTTTTGCTATAGAAGCTGCTTCTGCATAGGGTTTACCTTGATCCTTGAGCCATGCCGCTTTTAAACAAAGTAAGCGGGCAGCTTCAATCTGCGTATGCATATCAGCAAGTTTAAATTGAATCGCTTGATGTTCGGCTATTGGCTTCCCGAAGGTTTGACGTTCCTTGGCGTATTTTAGAGCCAGCTCAAATGCTCCCGAAGCGATACCCAGGGCCTGTGCAGCAATACCTATGCGCCCACCTTCTAGTGTTTTCATCGCAAACTTAAATCCAAAACCATCTTCACCGATTCTATTTTCTTTGGGTACTTTTACATCTGAAAATTGCAGCGAGTGTGTGTCAGAACCTCGTATTCCAAGCTTGTTTTCTTTTGGCCCAATGGTAAAACCCTCCATGCCTTTTTCTACAATAAGTGCGTTAATCCCTTTATGTCCTAAATCACGATGGGTTTGCGCAATCACCAAATAAGTCGATGCGCTATTGCCATTAGTGATCCAATTTTTTGTACCATTGAGTAAGTAGTAATCCCCTTTATCTTCTGCCGTCGTGCGCTGCGAAGTAGCATCCGATCCCGCCTCCGGTTCTGAGAGACAAAAGGCGCCTATTTTACTACCTTCGGCTAAAGGTTTAAGATATTTTTCTTTTTGCTGCTGGGAGCCAAACTTCTCTAATCCAAAACAAACCAGGGAATTGTTAACGGAGACTACTACAGAAGCGGAGGCATCGATTTTAGAAAGTTCTTCCATCACAAGCACATAGGAAACAGTATCTAATCCTGCACCATTGTAATCCGGATCTGTCATCATCCCTAAGAATCCAAGCGCTCCCAGTTTTTTAATCTGTTCTGCTGGAAATTGTTGCTTTTCATCCCGCTCTATAACACCGGGTTTTAGTTCTTGTTGCGCAAAATCTCGGGCTGCATCACGTATTAAACGTTGTTCTTCAGTTAGTTCAAAAGTCATAATCTTTGGATTTACCCAAAGATAAGTATTTTATTATGCAAGCATAGCAAATTAATAAAAAATGTCGCTTTTGCTAAATTTGATGAGTTTTAATGGTTAAAAGAAGGTTTAATTATTCACCCGATGTTCCCTTTAAAGGTGTTCATGAGCTCGCATTGCAACGGAACATGCCATTTTCGTTCTTCGGTGCGTTTGTGCCTGCTCGGCAACAGCTCTCCGTTCTGCTTTAAACCCGCCTTAGTCAGCCGCGACTTGTAGGTGAATGCACCAACGTTGTAGCGGCTGTCTACAGCTGGAGGTTTTGCTTCTTTTTGCGGGAAAAAGAAGTTAAATAAATTAAAGATATACATCTACTTTCACGCATAACAGCTAGTACAAAAATCTATTTAACTGTTTAGATGAGAAGAGAGGCTATTTATAAATATGCGGCTGGCTCGTGAAGATAAGTGGCTATTTCACTAGCTTATTATTTGCATCAGGAAATACGAGAATAGGTTCATGTTTTTTTGCTTCGTCAAAAGGCAATTGGCAATAAGAAATAATAATCACTATATCTCCTACTTGCACCAAACGTGCAGCTGCACCATTCAGGCACACTATTCCCGATCCTCTTTCCCCCTTTATCACATAGGTTTCAAAGCGTGCACCATTATTATTATTCACAATCTGCACCTTTTCATTCGCAATAATATTAGCAGCATCCATCAAGTCTTCATCAATTGTGATGCTTCCCACGTAGTTAAGCTCTGCCTGTGTAACTTTAACCCTGTGAATCTTGGATTTCAATACCTCGATAATCATGGCGCAAAGATAAACATTTCGATTTAGTTATCTGTCAATTCAGCGCCGTATTCAGAATGTGCCCGTCAATAATGATATAAAAATGATATTGATAGGGCTGAAAACGACTATAACAGGACATTATCAATTAAACGTACGCCTTCTACCCAAGCCGCTACTATTGCCACTAGCTGACTATTAGGTGGTTGAACGGCTCCTATCTCATTCAATGTTGCCCTATCACATATGGCGAAATACTCTAGCTCTATTCCCTCCGCTTTATTCAATGTTTCCAGCGCCCTATTTTTTAATTCTTTAACAGTAAGGCCTTGCCTAAATTCCTGCTGCACCATGAATAGCACTTTAGAAATAACTAATGCATGATGATGCCCCTGTGCAGATAGTCTGACGTTTCTCGAGCTCATGGCCAATCCATCAGGCTCTCGTAAGGTCTCACCTATCTTTAAGAGAATGGGCATATTAAGTTCATCAAGCATACGCTGAATGACCATACATTGCTGAAAATCTTTTTGACCAAAAAAAGCAACATCAGGTTTTACGACATCAAATAACTTTTTTACAATCTGTGTTACGCCCTGATAATGACCTGGCCTGTGTGCACCTTCCCAAATGCGATCCAACTCACCCAGGTCAATATACCAAGATTCCCCTTTCGCATACATTTCATCAACAGAAGGCAAGAACAACACATCGCAAGAAGCCGATTCGAGCAGTAATTTGTCTTGCTCAATTGGGCGAGGATATTTTTCCAGATCGGCGGGGTCATTAAACTGAGTAGGGTTTACGAAAATACTGCAGACAGTGAGATCCGTCTGTTGTTTTGACTGTTTAATAAGCGATAAATGGCCCTGGTGAAGGGCTCCCATGGTAGCCACAAAACCTATCTTTTTATTTGCCGACTTAAACGTGGATAAATAGGTTGCCAGCGCACTTTTAGTTGTAAATATCTTCAATTTGTTTGATATTAAAACAAGGGGGTAAAGTTGAACAATTTATACATAAGTACAAAGGTTTTTTTATAAATCGTTGATATATCACAAGATAATGCGTATATTTGCAGACCGATTTTTCATTAGAGCAATTTATTTTTAATGACAAAGAAACTATCGAAACAGATTTCACTGCGGCAAAAGCTGCAGCACCAACTGCGTAGGATAGCATCACTTTTCAAAAATTCTAAAATATAATTTATTGGAGATGGCAAAAACGAAGATATTGTACATTACCCACGAGATGTCGCCTTTCCTGGAACTTAGCAAAATTTCTGAGATAACAAGAGAGTTACCGCAGGCAATGCAGGAGAAGGGCTTTGAAATACGCATACTGATGCCTCGTTTTGGCAATATTAACGAGCGCAGAAATCGCTTGCATGAGGTAATTAGATTATCCGGGATGAACATCGTAGTGGATAATAATGACAATCCGCTTATTATAAAAGTAGCGTCCATACCAGCTGCTAGAATGCAAGTTTATTTCTTAGATAATGAAGAGTATTTCCAACGTAAACACGTTTTTACGGATAAAGAAGGGAAATTTTTCAAAGATAATGATGAACGAGCAATCTTCTTTTGCAAAGGCGCCTTGGAAACAGTTAAAAAATTAGGCTGGTCGCCAGATGTAGTGCATTGCCATGGGTGGATGAGTGCTTTAGTGCCGGTATATGTAAAAACCGCTTATAAAGATGATCCCACTTTTAAAGACGCCAAGATCATTTACTCTTTATATGCAGACAAATTTGATCATGAGTTTCATCCAAGACTCTCTGAAAAAGCCCTTACAGGTAATATGAAAACGGAAGACCTAGCGAGCTATGATTCGGCTGACTATTTTGGTCTTTATAATGGCGCCATCAGTTATTCAGACGCCATCGTTTTGTCAGAAGAAAACATTGACGAGAAACTGTTAAATATTGTTAAAAAGAGCGAAATTCCGGTTACTGACTGCAGAAATGATGCAGAATTCGAAAATTATTGCAACCTTTACGAGCAGTTTTCTAGCGAAGAGTTAGAAACGGTAGCATAGTTAGGATTCTGCTGCAAGATCTGGTAACAGGTTGTTTTAAAGCGAATGCCTCACTAAGAGGAATTAGTAGCTTTTTGTAGCTTTTAAAGACAAATTATTTTCGAATGAAATATTACACTCGAGACTTATTGACACTGTTAATAAGTCTCTTTATTTTAAGCAGCTGTAAAAACCCATCGGGTATAGGATTAGACCAGAATCCCGGCGATTCTTTTTATGGAACCCTGAATGATACCTTAACGCTTCATACTGTGACCGTGCGGGACGACAGCGCAAGAAGTATTAATCAAATAGGCAGTCAAAACACCAATATTCCGAACATCCAAATCAACCAGCTTCCATTTGGTTATGTTAAAGATGATGTACTGGGCGAAACGCAGGCAAATGTGGCGCTTGCGATTGATCGACCTTCTTCGGGTGATATTCGTTTACCTGAAAATGCGCAGATCGATTCGGCTATTCTAGTGGTAAAATATGGTGATTCTTTTGTGGGAGATACTCTTTCTTCCAGGTTTTTTGTAGAGGTTAAGCAACTTGATGAAACCTATAATTCAAATACTATTTATTATAGCTCAAAAAGCTGGAATGTAAAAAGTGAACAGATAGGTAGCGCACAGATTGGGCGATTTAATCTTAGAGACAGCATTACCATTACGATGCGTGGAAGTGATGGGAAGGATAGTATTGCGAAAGTTGGTCCGCAACTGCGAATCAGGCTAAACAATAGCTTTGTAGGAAGTCTGTTAGCTCATTCGCTGGATTCAAGCACCGTAAACACTAGCGCAGGCTTTAGAGAACACATAAAAGGTTTTTATTTAACCACCAACAAGAGCAGTCAGCAAGGTGTTGGAGGCATCAGCACATTAGCAATGGCTAACTCAGATGGGTCGACGCCGAATGGTTTACTGGTTACTTACAGAGTAACGGATAGTGAAGGAAAAACAGATACACTTACCAAAAGCTTTCCTATTCCTGTATCTTCCAGTCAATCCAGCGCGGCCACTTCTTTTATGTCATCTAGTGTTAATAGGACATTCTCTGCCGCTGTGCAAAGTCAGCTAGCTAATCAAACAGCTAATCAAACTACTGTTTATGCACAATCAATGGGTGGATTAAGAACACGGATATCTTTCCCTTACCTTGACCAACTTAAGGCAAAAAAGATTGCCATCAATAAAGCGGAATTGGTAGTGTACGTAGATGAAGAAAATTTAGGTGCAATAAGCACTCCTGCACCAAGGTTAACATTATACAGAAAAGATGTAGCTGGCAGAAACCAGCCTATTCCAGACGGAGACTCGCGGCCTCAACCAGATATTCGTTCACAATACCCTATAAGGGGTGTAGGCCCGTTAGCTTTAGGTGGCTATTACGACGACAAAAACAAACGTTACGTATTTAATATGACATCCTTTGTACAGGACGTTATTTTAGGAAAAGTACAGAATTCGGAAGTGTATATTGCTCCTGCGAACGTGAACAGTGCGGCGATACCTTTCTGGGCTGATATAACTACGCCTACACGTACCGTTCTTAAAGGATTTAATAAGGAAGAAGCCGTGCAAAAAGTAGAGAACAGAACAAAGCTTAACATCTACTATACGGAGCTGGATTAATACTCGTTCACGAGTTAATTTTCAACAAAAAAGGCATCGAAAATTTCGATGCCTTTTTTGTTGAAGTATTTTTACTACTGAATTCTCCGTATTCCTTTAGAGAAATCCGTTTCTTTAGTCTTCTTATGTATTGTATAATAACATCATCCCTAGCCAAATCGACTACCGAAGCCGTTCTTTTAGGGCCTTAAGCAGCATCAGTAGTATTATAATGTCACCCAATAAAAGTGTATCTCTGCTAAGGTGTTGCCTTCGACGTGGCACGTCTACCTGTTTTTGCTTTTGCCGATCTAAATTGGGGCATACCGTTTGTATTTATCTCTGGATTACCAACCAATGTCATTGCGCAACGAAACCCTACAGTAGCTGACGATTCATCTTGTTGCATATATCTTCTTGTTGCAGGATTTAACCAATAGGCACGATCATTCCAAGAACCTCCCTTGTATACCCTGGACTTATTATTAACCAAGGTTGTTTTCCCATAAAGAGAATCATTTTCCGGATCGTTGTAATCCCGCATATCTGCATCATAAGCATTTGCTTCCTCTGTATTTTGTGCACCGGCGTTCTGTAATTCTTCCCATGTTTGTTTTCTAGGTGCTTTGGCCATTTCTTTTATTGGGCGGCCGTATTTATCTTTTGCATAGATTCCCTTTTCAGCATCTTCAAACTTCTTATTAACGTATACATTACCCCTAAAAGGATTGAAATCTTCAAAATCCTCATAAGTCAACTTTCTATACACATCTCCAACCCATTCATTTACATTTCCAGCCATATTATACAAGCCAAAATCATTAGCTTGATATGCTGTAACTGGTTTTGTGATATCACCTGCATCGTTCAAATACCCCGCCGTACCCATGTTATCTCCCGCACCCAATTTAAAATTAGCCATGATAAGGCCTTGCGTTTTTCTCTTCGCAGAGCGTACACCTAAACCATCCCAAGGATAAATTCTATATCCTTCCACATTACCATAAACCGTGTTACCAATCAGTCCGAGCGCTGCATATTCCCACTCCGCCTCTGTAGGTAAACGATAAGGCTGCTTGAGAAAGCCGTCTTCTAACCTTACTGGTCTTCTAGCCTCTTTTTCGGCTCCCGGCCTTAAATCCTTCGGCATATTCTTTCCGTCCACACCTTCTCCGGTATACTGACCATTCAGATAGATATCGGTGTTAAATGGCTGCGCGGATTCGCTGACAGCTTTTTCAGATTTTGTCTTATAATCTACTAATATACCCTTTGATCTTAAAATTTCTTCATTCACTCTATCTGTTCTCCACACGCAGTAATCATTTGCTTGCTCCCAGGTAACACCTACTACCGGATAATCTTGATAAGCCGGATGTCGTAAATAGTTATCTACGTAGGGCTCGTTATACGAAAGAGGATTGCGCCACACCAGGGTATCCGGAATGGCATTATAATAAAGCTCCCGATCGTTGGGAAAATTTTGATTTAGCCAGTAAAGATACTCTAACCAATCAACGTTAGACACTTCTGTTTCATCCATATAAAATGAAGCAACAGTAACACGCCGCCTTTTATTGTCATTTTCGTAACCAAGATCTTCCGTTAGGCTCCCTCCCATCACGAAGGTTCCCCCTTCGATTACAACCAAGCCCGGCCCAGGCCCCGGCTTTACTTTTCTATTCACTTGGAAGCCACCATTATGGGGATCGTTGTACTTCATACCGGTTTTAGACGATCGATCTCCCATTCCATTCTTTTTACTACATCCGGAAAATGTGAGGGTAAAAAAACAAACTACAACTATTAAAATAGTAAAATTTCTGCTCATAAGATTATACAAATACAACACCACACCCAAAATTAGCATATTCCATTAATTACAACAACCAGCACAATGGGCACCATCGATACATATCTTATTTCCCGAAATAAGAATGGATATTTTTATTTGTTGTATGATTTTGATATGTTTGGAAAAAGCAGTGTTAAGCAGCAATAAATGCTCATTTTGAATAATGTAAATACTCGATTGCTTCTTCATTTCTTCAACAATACGAGCGAATGTCTCAAAAATACTGAACGAAATGAACAAACTAAAAGAAAGCTTGATGCCCAAATAAATTAAAATAAATATACAAACTTGGTCATCTCATAAGTATTATTACTTCTAAACATAATGAAGCATCCGACAGTTGCGGCCTTAACATGAAACAAAACAGTTTATTAAGATGAATAAATCTGCTAGCTTCACCACCTTCTAAAACCGCTGAAGGCAGCGTGAGTGCCTCAAAAGAATAGACAAATGATAAACAAAATTATATACGGATGAAAATTAAAGTAGGCTTCGGCTTCGATGTACACCAATTGAAAGAAGGCCATCCATTTATTCTTGGTGGTGTAAAACTTGATCATCATGCCGGCGCTTTCGGCCATTCCGACGCTGATGTACTGATACATGCCATATGTGATGCCATCTTAGGGGCAGCCAATTTAGAAGATATCGGTTATCATTTCCCTAATACAGATGAAAAATGGAAGGGAATCAGCAGTTTAATATTACTACAAGAATGCGTTAAACTGCTCAACAATAAAGGATGGCGCCTAGGCAATATTGACGCGATGCTCTGTTTGGAAGCTCCCAAGATAAAACCTCACATTCCGGAAATGAAAAAACACATCGCCGGAGCAACGGGATTAGAAGAAGACGATATTTCCATTAAGGCAACAACGAACGAAACAATGGGCTTTATCGGCAGGGAAGAAGGACTTGTTGCTTATGCCGTGTGCCTTATCAACAAAGTTTAAAATTCAGTTGTTCTCCGTAACATTGGAAAAATCAACGCCACATTTACAATTAGCGCCGCAGGAACTGCCTTTCTTCGGTTTGAGGTTACCATAGAGCATTTTTCCTAAATAAAAGGCTGCTAATGCGAATAACAAAAAAACAATGATCATTTGTATATCCATTTTGCAAAGATATTGATTCTTTTTTTAGCCTATGTCATTTATAGTTAATAAGATGCTAGGCTGAAAAAAAAATCACCCACATAAAAATTTGTCAATCTGAATAACTACCTTTGCGCAAAATTTACACATTAGCAATGCTATCTATACGTTACTAAACAAAGATAAATTATATCTATAGGCTAATGTATGTAATTTATTTAACAATCGAAATATAAGTATTTGCTTGATGCAGAAAATTAGAAACATTGCGATTATCGCACACGTTGACCACGGTAAAACAACGTTGGTTGACAAAATCTTACATTTCACGAACCTTTTTCGTGACAACGAACAAATGGGAGAACTCATTCTAGATAACAACGACCTAGAACGTGAACGAGGCATTACCATTGTTTCTAAAAACGTCTCCGTACGTTATAATGATATTAAAATAAACATTATCGATACACCTGGTCACGCCGACTTTGGTGGTGAGGTAGAACGTGTTTTAAAAATGGCTGATGGAGTTATCTTATTAGTAGATGCTTTTGAAGGTCCGATGCCTCAAACGCGTTTTGTAACTCAAAAAGCGCTGGCCTTAGGCTTGAAACCAATTGTAGTTGTAAATAAGGTAGACAAAGAAAACTGCCGTCCTGAAGAGGTTTATGAACAAGTTTTCGAACTCTTCTTTAACTTAGACGCCACAGAAGAACAACTTGATTTCCCTGTCTTGTACGGTTCGTCAAAAATGGGCTGGATGTCTAACGACTGGAAAACTCCAACGGAAGACTTTACGCCTTTATTAGACGCCATTCTAGAGCATATCCCGCCTGCGCCTTACTTTGAGGGGACGCTGCAAATGCAAATTACCTCATTAGATTATTCTTCATTTGTTGGACGAATTGCAATTGGCCGTGTGGCAAGGGGCAATATCAAAGAAAACATGCCTATCTCCCTAATGAAGCGCGACGGTAAGACAGTAAAATCGCGTGTAAAAGAATTATATACTTTTGAAGGCTTAGGTAAGATCAGGGTACAAGAAGTAGCTGCAGGTGATATCTGTGCTGTTGTAGGTATTGAAGGATTTGAAATAGGTGATACAATTGCTGATTTTGAAAACCCGGAGCAATTAGAAGTAATACACATTGATGAGCCAACAATGAATATGTTGTTTACCATCAATAATTCGCCTTTCTTTGGTAAGGAGGGTAAATTCGTAACTTCTCGTCACTTACATGACCGTCTGCACAAAGAGATGGAAAAGAACCTTGCCCTTAAAGTGCTTCCAACAGATTCTGCTGATGCCTTTCTGGTATATGGTAGGGGTATTCTCCATTTATCGGTTCTGATCGAAACAATGCGTAGAGAAGGTTACGAATTGCAGGTAGGACAACCACAGGTAATTTTAAAAGAGATTGATGGCAAAAAATGTGAGCCAATTGAAACCTTAGTGGTAGATGTTCCGGCAGAAGTTTCCGGTAAAGTTATTGAGTTAGTTACTCAACGTAAAGGAGAACTACTCATTATGGAAACCAAAGGAGATATGCAGCACCTTGAATTTGAAATTCCTTCTCGCGGTATTATCGGTTTGCGAAATAATGTATTAACCGCAACTGCTGGAGAAGCGGTAATGGCTCACCGTATGAAGGACTACCAACCATGGAAGGGCACTATCCCAGGGCGCTTGGCAGGTGTACTTATTTCAATGGATAAAGGTCAAACAACGGCTTATTCCATTGATAAATTACAGGATAGAGGTCGTTTCTTTATAGACCCAGGTGTGGATATCTATGAAGGACAGATTGTAGGGGAACATACACGCGACAATGATTTGGTTGTAAATATTGTTAAAGGAAAACAGCTCACCAACATGCGCGCATCAGGAAGTGATGATAATGTACGTATTGCTCCAGCAATCAAATTCTCGTTAGAAGAAGCAATGGAATATATCCAAGCTGATGAGTATATTGAGGTTACACCACAGAGTATTCGTTTACGCAAGATTTACTTAACTGAAAATGAGCGTAAAGTAAATGCGAAGAAATTCCAATAAAAACGATTTTTTTTTAATAAAAAGGCAGCTTTTGGCTGCCTTTTTGCGTTAATTGCATACATATTTTATCTATGCAAACGAACAAGCGCTTAAATCCCACTATTTTTAATACGAGATATGTGGCACTGTCTAAATTAAGGGATACTACTTTACGTATTATCCGTAAAATCACCTCAAGCGAGAAAGATTTAGATTTAATTGATTTTGGTTGCGGTGAAATGCCTTATCATCAAGCAATAGAGCCTTTCGTCAAAAACTATATCGGTGTTGATTTAAAAATCAACCCACTCGCCCATCACCATATCGACTACGATAGCAAAACAACACTTCCTGACAGCTTTACGGACATCATTTTATCTAACCAAGTTCTAGAGCATGTTGATTCGCCGGAAGGTTATCTAGATGAAGCTTGGCGACTTCTTAAGCCCGGTGGCACCCTAATACTTTCTACTCATGGTTATTGGTATTATCACCCCACCCCTCATGATTATTGGCGTTGGACAAGTGCGGGTTTACAAAAGCTCATAGAAAGTAGACATTTCGAAATAAAAGAGTTTACCGGAATCTTAGGCTTATCAGCAAGTGGCCTACAACTGTTTCAGGATGCATTAATTAATAAACTACCTAAATTTTTACATGGATTTACCGCGCTAATTATGCAAACGGTTGTATTTCTATTTGATAAAATTCATTCGCAGAACCAACGCAATCGGGATGCCGCACTTTATGTTGTATTTGCGAAAAAACCTCTTTAACGTTGGAGGCCTAGATAGCATGTCAGATCAATAGAACGAATAAGAAATAGCTTCTTATTGCCTAAAGTCGGGTACATGGAGATGGCAATTGGAAGTATCTTAATACTGAAATAATTTACAGCTCCAACTTTGGAGGCATGGAGATTGCTTGTAAACATTAAGTATAGTGATAAATATATTAACGCAACGCTCTAAGCAAAAAAGATGTTAAGAAAGATATTGCGCCACGTTGTCAGTAAATTAGGCTACGATATAGTAAAAACAGACAAGCGACTAACAACAAACGGTTTGCCTCCCGATTTTGATACAGACACCATTGATACTTACGTAAAAATAAAACCTTTTACGATGACGACTCCAGAACGTGTAGCATCCTTATGTGCTGCGGTAAATTACCTCACTAGAAATAATATTAAAGGTGATTTCGTAGAATGTGGGGTTTGGAGGGGCGGAAGCACGATGGCAGCCATTGATACATTAATGAAAGCAGGAGATATAAGCAGAGAGATATACTTATATGATACTTTTGAAGGCATGTCTGAACCAACGGAACACGACAAAGCTTTCACCGGTTTAACTGCTGGTGAAATGCTTCAAGCAGATAACAAGCAAATCGTCGCATCGAATTGGTGTTATTCTGCCCTGGAGGAAGTAGAAAAAAATATCAATAGTCTTGACTACCCTGTTTCCCAGATCCGTTATGTCAAGGGAAAAGTTGAGGACACTATTCCCCAAACTGTCCCGCAAAAAATAGCTTTGCTAAGATTGGATACAGATTGGTACGAATCTACCGCTCATGAATTAAAGTACCTTTACCCCTTATTGGCTCCAGGAGGAATAATTATTATTGACGACTACGGGCATTGGGAAGGCGCACGTAAAGCTGTAGACGAGTATATAGCATCCGAGAATCTCCCTTTGTTCTTGCACCGTATCGATTACTCCGGGAGAATAGGCATAAAACACTAAAAACAGAAACCACCTAAAAACTTCCTTATTATTTTTGATTACGAGTAAAACCGCGTAGAACAACTTTATGTTGTATTTGCGAAAAAACCCCTTTAACTTTAGGCCCACAGATAGCATAGCATGTCAGATCAATTGAGAGAAGAAGAAATCGTTTCATATTATAATACAGTAGTACAAACCAAGCTTCATAACTACCTCTATGGCAATCCGAGGGTGGATGCGGCCTGGGAAACCATTTTGGCCTATAAACCAAAGCAAAACAGCCCGTTAAAGGTGCTCGAAGTGGGTTGCGGTGTTGGTGGTGTTTGTAGCCGTATGCATAAAAAATGGCCCGATGCCTATATTACCGGCATAGATATCAGTACTAAATCAATAGAAATAGCGAATAAACTTTTTGCCAATAGTAAAACTAAGTTTGTTGAGGGAATCTTAACTCCCGAGACTTTTAATGAAACATTTGACTTAATTATTTTTATGGATGTTTATGAACATATTGCTGTTCACGATCGCCCTACTGTACATGCCGCTATTAAAAAACTATTAAATAACAAAGGCCGCTTAGTGTTGTCGGTGCCCACTCCTCATAACTTAAAATGGTCTGCCGTACATAAACCGGAGACGATGCAACCGGTAGATGAGCATATCTCTTTATCCGTTGTAAACCAATTGGCATTGGACACAGATACCGAAGTGCTTCTATATAAAATTAAAGATATTTGGAACGTGGGAGATTATGCCCATATTGTTTTTGAGAAGAATAGCGATTTTGAGAAAGCTTTTTTTCATTCAAAGCCCGTCAGTTTTCAACATAAAATTGCGAGAGGTATAAAACGAATTCAAAACAAACTAATGGGTAGAATAAAAGAAATGAATGCTAGAAAAAAACTGAAGTAAGCATGGATTCTTTTAATATATGTATTATAAAGCCTAATAAATCAAGCTATTCAGAGACATTTATTCAGACCCAGATTGATTTGCTGAAAGGCAAAAAACACGTGCTATATGGAGGTGACTTTCCGCTGTATCAACCCAATGGAAAATTTCTTATTCCCTCTTGGCTTGGCATCATTTACTATCTCATACAAAAGAGAATCTTTAAGAAAAGGAATATTTCCATAAGGAATAAAGCACTCGTTGAATATCTTAAAAAGCATCAAATCTCTGTAGTTCTGGCGGAATACGGAACCGTTGGAGCGACTATTACGAAGGCTTGTTCAATGGCTGGTATTCCTTTGGTAATACATTTTCACGGGGTAGACGCCCATCGTTATAAACTTTTAGCTTCCTTTAAGGAATTATATAAGCAAGCTTTTGCTTACGCCGCTGCTTTAGTGGTTGTTTCTGGCGATATGCGAAATAATCTTATTGCCCTAGGTGCGCCAGAAAAAAAAATAAAACTAATTCCTTATGGCGTAGATACTTCTTTATTTAAGCAAATTAGCTTGTCTGAACAGATTAATTTCTTATTTATAGGTCGATTAGTTGATAAAAAATCGCCCTTAACAGTCATCGCTGCCTTCGCAAATGTAGTTGATAAATTCCCTGAAGCCAAACTACGAATGGTAGGCGATGGCCCATTATTACCGACAGCACAATTACTGACAAAAGATCTAGGTCTTGAAAAAAACATAAGCTTTACTGGCGTATTAAATCGACAAGAAATTATGAATATAATGGCCGATAGCTATTGCTATGTTCAGCATTCGGTAACGGCAGTTGACGGTGACATGGAGGGTACACCCAACACTATTCTGGAAGCTTCAGCGGTTGGGCTGCCCATCGTTAGCACCAGACACGCCGGTATTAAGGAGGCGGTAATTGATGGCGTGACGGGATTTCTAGTGAACGAACATGACAAAGACGCAATGGCAAGCAGCATGATTGAAATAGCATCTTCCCGTGTATTAGCAACAAAAATGGGTAATGCGGCACGTGCCCATATGCTTGAACATTACAACATAACAGAACAAATGGCCAAACTGGATGCTGTTCTACAAAACGCAGCCAAACATTAATATGAATCTTATAAAAAAACAGGGCATATTAAACAGCATATCGCTGTATGCGGGTACGGCCATAGGGTTTCTTAACCTTATGATCATTTTCCAGCGGAGTCTTACGCTGGAAGAGATCGGCTTTTATAATATTTTAATTGCTTTAGTTTTGCTATATATTCAATTTGCCACACTCGGCATCAGTAATGTTATCACGCGATTTTTACCTATCTTCAGAACAAAGGATAATCGTCACCATGGTTTTGCCACCTATATTTATGCTATTTGTGCAATCACTTTTTCTATTTTCAGCATAGGCTTCTTTGTATTAAAGGATGAAGTAATTGCACTGAAAGCTCCTGATGGTGGAGCTTCTTCCCTGATGGACCGATACTATCCATATTTTTTACCAATTGCCATTTGCGCTACTATTTATCTTATTCAAGAATCTTTCGCCCGTACGGCTTTCAGAACTATTTTTCCGTCTTTTTTACGTGAAGTGGTATTGCGTCTATTCAGTACGGTTGGAGCAATTCTCATCGCTTTAGGCGCCTTAACTTATAAAGGTTTCATTGATCTCTACTTGGCAGGGAATATATTAATTGTACTTATCATCACATGGTATCTGCATAAAATAAAGGTGTATAAATTTGCGCGGCCGGAACCGATTTTGAAAAAGGAGTACATCCACATGTTGCGTTTTGGCTTTTACTCTATGTTGGGAGGTAGTTCCTTTGCGCTTTTACAAAATCTTGACGTGATTATGCTTAAAGTGTTCATGGGGGAAGGGATGGTTGGTATATACGCCACTTTTTTTGCCATGGCTCAGATTATAACCTTGTCATCTAGAGCGCTCAACATTACCTCCTACCAAATCATTGCAAATGCCTGGAAAGAAAATGATGTAGGCAAAATAGGTAAGATTTACAAAAAGACTACGTTAATACAATGTCTAGCAGGTAGTATATTATTGATTGGTTTGATCGTTAATAAGGACAACTTATTGATTTTACTGAAAAAACCAGAATATCCAGGATATTTTGATGTGCTTATCATCGTAGGTCTTGCTTTTCTAGTAGATGCAACGGGTGGCATTAATCAAGCCATCATAGGATTTTCCAAACAATATCGCCTCGTAATGATTTTCTTACTACTCGCAGCCGTGGCCTGTTGTTTGTTTAATATCCTGTTAATTCCGATGTATGGACTTGAAGGCGCTGCCTTCAGTTATCTGCTCACCATGTTATTAACAAATTTTAGCTTTTGGTTATATTTGAAATTAACGTTTAAGCTGCAACCATTTAATTTTAAAATTGTATTAATAATAATCATCTCGATAATAAGTTTAGTAGTAGGGCATTACATCCCAAAGGCACCACATTTTATACTTGATATTGCCATACGGTCAAGCATTGTAGGATTAATTTTTGGGATATTAACTTATTACTTTCGAATCTCTACGGATATTAATGAAATGATTGACAAATATATTGTACGAAGAAAATAAAATAGCACGCTTATACCATCATGCAGAACCTTGCTCCTATTGCCCTATTTGTATACAACCGACCTGAACATACGAGACGGACAATTAAGTATTTACAGCAAAATCTTTTGGCTGAAGAAACGAGGCTTTTTGTTTTTTCGGATGCCGCAATGGACTCCACAGATGAAGAAAAAGTGGAACAAACCCGAACCTTAATTAAGGAAATAAATGGATTTAAGTCTGTAAAAATTATCAGGCGATCGCATCATATGGGCTTAGCGGCCTCCATTATAGAGGGAGTAACGCAATTGGTTAATGAGTATGGTAAAATTATTGTATTTGAAGATGATTTGTTATCATCTCCTTATACGCTTACTTACTTTAATGAAGCACTAAGTGCTTACGAAAATGAGCCAGTGGTAATGCAGATAGCCGCATATATGTTTCCACTGAAAAATGATAAACAGCTGCCTGAAACCTTCTTTTTACGCTCTATTAATAGTTGGGGCTGGGCTACTTGGAAGCGAGCTTGGGATTCTTTCGAACCTAACATACATCATCTATATGAACAATTTAACGAGGAAAAAATTCATCAATTTACGGTCGAGGGTACGATGATGAATTATTGGAAACAATTTCAGGACTTTAAAGAAGGAAAGAATAATTCTTGGGCGATACGCTGGCACGCTTCCGTATTTCTTAAACAGGGTTTAGTGCTTTATCCCGCCAAATCATTAATTGAGAATATAGGTCATGACGGTTCGGGTGTCCATTCCATTATTGAAGATACTTATAAAGTACATCCTTCTAGAAAGCCAATTTCATCGTTCCCGAAAGTTATTAAAGAGGATGTTACTGCCCTTGCTGAAGTTAAGCGTTTTTATAAACATAGGAAGGGTTCCTGGTTAAAGAGGGGAAAAAAATTCATTGTCAACAAATGGTTTAATCTCAAAAGTAAACTAAGGAAATGAGTGTAGCCATTGTTATTCCTATATATAAGGAACTTGCAGATAGTGACGAAAAACACTCCTTCTGGCAATGCACGGAAATACTTCAAAAGTATCCCATTATCCTTGTTGTACCAAACTCGCTAAACACATCTTATTATGAAGCGTTAACGGAGAAACCTTTAACTATAAAACGTTTCGACGATACTTTCTTCAAAGGTGTATCAAGCTATAGCAAACTTTTAACAAGTCGCTTCTTTTATCAATCATTTTCTACTTATGACTACATCCTTTTATACCAGCTGGATGCATGGGTATTTCAAGACGATTTGTTAGACTGGGTAGAAAGGGGTTACGATTATATTGGAGCTCCTTGGCTAGAAGCTCCACCCATAAGCTCCGGTAAAAAGCCGATTATCAATCTTTCTAAGAAGTTGGTGAACAAGGTAGGAAATGGAGGGCTTTCGTTGAGAAAAGTAGACAGTCATATTAGGTGGAGTAACTGGGTAAGTTTGCTTTTCAAGTTTCTCCCGAAAAACGAGGACATGCTGTGGACACTATTTGTACCCTTTAAAAAACCATCTGCGAAGGAAGCTTTGTTGTTTGCTTTTGAAAGGAATCCTGAACAATCTTTTGAGCTTACGCAGCATCGACTTCCTTTTGGCTGTCATGCATGGCAAAAATACCAGCCCGAATTTTGGCGAAAATATATTGTAAAACACTAATACGTGAATATGAATAGTGTACCATCTCTACCCGTTTTAAGTGTAATCACCATTGTTTACAACAATGTTAGCCATATTGAACGGACCATCAGATCGGTATTGAACCAGGATTACCCAAACATTGAATACATCGTAGTAGACGGGGGGTCTACCGATGGCACCCTTCATGTAATTGAACAATTTAAAAGCCAAATAGCAGTCGTCATAAGCGAAAAAGACAAGGGTATTTATGATGCCATGAATAAAGGTATGCTACTCGCTACCGGTGATTATCTTCTTTTTATGAATTCCGGAGACGAGATTTTTGCAAAGGACACCGTACGAAATGTCTTTAATTCGTGGCCCAATGCAGATATTTATTATGGTGAAACGGAAATGATCGATGCAAGCGGGAACAGTTTAGGAAGACGTAGACATAAAGCACCGAAAAGCTTTTCTTGGAGAAGTTTCAAATATGGCATGAGCATAAGCCATCAGGCCATTTATGTCAAAAGGAGCATCGCCGAGCCTTATAACATGCATTATCAGTTAAGTGCCGATATCGATTGGATATTAACCGCAGCAAAAAAAGCCAATACCATTATAAACACACAGCAATATGTAGCACGGTACCTGATTGGGGGGATGTCGAAGAAAAGACATTTACAAAGTCTAAAGGAACGCTTTCACATTTTCTCTCAGCACTACGGATGGTTACCAAATCTCTTTAATCACGTTCTCATTGCTATAAATTTAGTGTGGTATTATGTGAGGCATGGACGGACGAACGATTAAGAGACTCATCTACCGTTAGTCGATAAATGGTCTTTAAGAATTTCCTTCTTAAAGACCATTTATCACAACTAAGCTTCTGCTTTTCTTTCGCGCCAGATTGCAAAACCCAAAGCGAGCACTAAAATGATAGAGGCCACTAATGAAATATTCTCCCCCATGTAGTAGGATTGCGGTTCAAATTTGAACTCCACCTTATGATTTCCACCCGGTAACTGAGCTGCTCTTAACACATAATTTGCTCGGAGAATAGGAATTTCATTACCATCTACAAAAGCTTTCCAACCTTTATCATACCAGACTTCTGAAAACACACCTATCACATCGTTCGGTGCTGAGTATTCATATATTAAGTGGTCAGGCTTATAACTTGTTAGTTCAATACTCGAATTTCCAGGCCTACCCAAACGCTTTTCATCTATTTTACTTTTAAATTCTTGATGAATAAATGCTTCCTTTTTAGGATCGAAGCTATCAATCGCATTCATCTCCTCTTCATTGCTTTTTACATAGGTAACTTTATCTACAAACCATGCATTACCTGCGGCACGGTCTCTTCTACGTATGCTCTGTGAAGTGCCGTCTTTGTTATTAGTTATTAAATAGCGTGTATTTAACATATCTAATACATCCTCGTTAATGGACTTTGAAAACTGACGTTCTAAAAGCTCTTGATAGCGCATGAGTTTTGCTGCATGATATCCACCTACATTTTTATGAAAATAAGACGGTGTTGCGTTCTGGAAGGGATCCACCGTTAAATCCAGTACCCGATAATCCTGGCTCTTATCCATGAGTATGAGATTATCGACTTCACGCGGTTTAAAGAAGTATTGCTCGGCCTGCGCTTTTTCTACAAAGCTGTCTTTATTAAGGTATCTTCTATCCACGCCCCATAAATCAATTAGAATTAGTGTGCCCAAAGCTATAACAGCAGCCTGTGCCTTTAATTTATCTTTAGCAAGTAACCAGACAATACCGCCTGCCAAAAGAACGAATAGTAAGGATCTAAACGCATCATTTCGTGCCAAGCTAATACGATCTTGCACTAAGGCATTTCCTAAAGCCTGGCCAAAACTAGTATCCTGAGCTTGCTGAGAAATAGATTGTATCAGTTGCTGGTGATTACTTGCCTGAAAACTAAAAAATAAGTCGGGCAAAACCCAAACGATCAGAGAGATACCACCAACTATAGTTAAAGAATAAATTATTTTCTTATCTAATTTTTCAATCTTTTTACCATTCTGAATGATTTCTTGAATAGCCAAAATAGCGAGAATCGGAATCAAAAAGGAAGCCACGACCAATGTAGATTCCACCGCCCGAAATTTATTATACATTGGAAAATAGTCAAAAAACAGGTCGGAAACTAATGTGAAGTTCTTTCCCCAGGACAAAAGTATACTTAACGACGTTGCTGCAAAAAGCCACCACTTAATTCTACTCTTTACTATAAACAATCCTAAAACAAACAAAAAAAGTATAGCCGCTCCGAAGTACCATGGGCCTGAAGTCATAGGTTTGTCTCCCCAATAAACTAGCCCAGATGTTTGATCCGCCCCATACCCTTTCGTACTAAGTAGCTTTACTGTATTTGAGTTAGCATCAAATTTATTCTGTGTGCCACCACCATATGCATCTGGAATCAAAAATGTAATACTTTCACCCACACCTTGGCTCCATTGATAGGCGTATTCTTTACTAACTCCCTGTTGTTCGCTTCCCTTTGTTTCGGAGGAAATATTCGATTTTCCTCTGATAGATTCCTTACTATATTCGTAGGTAGTCCATAGCAGACCGGCATTAACCGCTAAGGCAATAACAGACGCCACTGCCATATAGGCGATTGCTTTTACGAAGTTCTGTACTTTCTTTTCTTTAACGGCATGGTATAACTCTATCCCTATTAGTATTAGCAAAGCAATAAAGAGATAATAAGTGACCTGAATGTGGTTAACTCTTATTTCTAAAGCCAATGACAGGGCCAGTATGCTCGCACCTAAAAGATATTTCCCTCTGAATGCAAGCAATATTCCTGCAAGGACGGGGGCAAATAATGCAATAGCATAAGCTTTATTCGCGTGGCCTGCTTCAATATAGATAAAATTGTAGGATGTAAAAGCGAAAGCTACGGCACCAACGGCTGCTAACCAAGGTTTTACGCGCAGTACATTAAAAAGTAGGTAAGCGCCCAGTAGGTATAACAATACCACATCCATCGGGTAAGGAAGTGCTCCCTTAAGCGCCGTCATGATGTGTGTTCCTATGTTTTTTGGATACGAGACCCAGATCTGGTAAGAAGGCATTCCGCTAAACATAGAATTTGTCCAAAGTGGGCCTTTTCCATCTTCCTGTTTAAAGTCCATAATTTCCTTCTGCATGGCCTGTGCCTGCGTAACATCACTTTGAAGGAGTACCTTACCCTGCCAGGCAGGTGAGAAATATATAAGACAGATAGCGATAAATATGCCTATGATGGCAAGATGAGTTGCGTTTCGGTTGAACCAATTCTTCATTCTTTTCTAATACTTTAAGCTCAAGCCTCAAACCTATTACAAAAAAATGATATTTCGAACTTTTTAAGCATTCGAATTATCATTTTTTTTAGAATGAAAAAACGTTAAAAAGGATTTGTTCTATTTAATTTCTTCGAAATCAACAAACTCACCCACCCTTCCATTGGAAGAGGGATTCTTTTTTGTAGGCTTTGGAGGCACGTAGTCAATGCGTACTTTCCCATCCGGTTTGGGCGCATGCTCCTGCGAATAATTACCTGTTTGGTGCTCGTATTGTTTTTGGGCCTCCCTTTGCATCTTACCCACAAAGGTAGCCATGAGATATGGAAACAGCATGGTGACCACAAGCCGTAGGACCCATAAAATCAGTATAGCGATTAATAATATCTTTAATAAACCCATTATGAATTTTTTATATGTAGAACTGTTTAATGAATCTTTTGCATGATAAATTCAAACAGTTTCTTTGACAGCTCTCGCTGGGATTTGTTAATGTTAAATAACAAATTTACGTAATAATATACTAAATATTATTGAGAGGTGATGATAAATGCAGTTATTGACAAAAATTTTACGATTCTTTGGCTTGTAAGATCGCACGCGTAAGATCATTGGGATGCTGGGTTCCCACTACATAAACCAAGCCATCACGATCGGTTAACCAGACCGCAGATTTACCTCCGGCATAAAACCGTATTTTGCCTTTTTGATGTAAATTATAAACAGGACTATTAATCAGGTAGGGGCTATAAGCTGCGTTTTCTACTTTAACAATACTATTTAAGTCGATCTTTATAAGTCGGGCAGTCCATAAACCTTGTAAAATGACACTTTTGTTCTTTACGGTAATCCGGTAATGTAGCATATACATCATGATAATGGATACCACCAAGATGATGCAACCGACCAAAAGAAACAGTTGATGATTACGCTCTCTTTCCGAACTGATATAGTATGCTGTAAAGCAAAACAAGGCCATCACCAAACGAACACTCACCCAGCCGCGATCACGGCCTAGGTACTGATTTTCTACAAACAAAGGTTTATCTGCTACTTCCATTTTATACACTCTAAGATAACAACTTTTTTTGTTTTATCTGTAATTTTATACCTGTCGTCCATTCTATAAGTCGCCACCCATATAATATCTCCATTACCATTTACCACGATAGGTATCTTTATTTTATCTGTAACCGGAATTTTTAACGAAATGAAAAAATCGCTCAATTTCTTTTTACCCCTCATACCTAAGGGCTTAAACCAATCGCCCTCCCTCCAATGTCTTAACTGTAAAGGGAAAATGATCATTTCTTCATCAACTTGTATCTTGTAAGAAGCCCCTTCAATTTTTTCTGTTTGTGCAAGTTTAGCAGAGACAATAAAATTGCCAATTTTTTTCTGTTCGCCGAGGGTCAGTGAAGTGAATTCTTCCAAAGATTGATCGATTAAGGGTTCCAAAATCAGATCATCTCGACTGATCAGTAGGCTATGTGTAGTCGAATTAAAATATTTACCTGATCGATCTCTTTTATCCCAAACAGACAACAAATCATCTAATATAGCTGATGTGAAGCTGAACGGTCTAAACAATTCATATAATAATGTCTTTATAGGATGCAATTGTCGCAACTTTTTTATACTTATGGTATAGGAGTCTGCGTCCCTTTGAACGAAGAAGTTCTCTCTTAAATTTGCTGTATAAGTTTTTAGTAATTCGTTTAATTCTTCAAAAC
>DATMSZ010000101.1:0-5085 GCA_035565175.1 Pseudosphingobacterium sp. | reverse complement strand
ACCACGGAATTCCACATTTACCTGTCGGTTATTTATAGTCTTCTATAATTAAACAATGAGGTACAAGCCGATTGGGGACATCGCCTTACAATTATTTTATTTTCATTAAATAAGAAGGACTTTTCTTTCGAAACCTCACGGTACTATGAGCAATGCATAGCGCCGCGCCTATGCTAAACTAGAGAAGCCGTATACGTCTGTATTTGTTACAAAGCTGACTTATGTACTTTTACAGCTTTTCCATTATCTCCAACCGCATGAGCGGGTATATAACCTTCAATATGAGCCAGCAGATATTTCATAGCTTCTAGTCGAGCTATTTTCTTATCATCGGTTGCAATTTCAACCCATGGTACTTTTTTAGTAGATGTCTTTTTTAGCATTTTTTCAATGCAGTGAGTATAATCGTCCCATTTCTCTTGTGCTTTTTCATCTAAATCTCCAACCTTCCATTGTTTCATCGGGTCCTTCCTTCGCTCTTCCAGACGTTTTTGTTGTTCCTCCTTCGAGATGCTTAGAAAAAATTTAATCAAAATTATTCCATCGTCACTTAACAATTGTTCGAGCGCTGTGACCTGTTTTAAAAACAGTTCATACTGTTCTTGGGTGCAAAACCCAAAAACGGGCTCTACAGCAGCACGGTTATACCAGCTACGATCAAAAAAAACAAATTCGCCTTTGTTCGGCAATTGTTTAATATACCGTTGAAAGTACCATTGGCTTTGTTCTTCTTCGGTAGGTTTCGGTAAGGCAACCACTCTACATTTTTTTGGGTTAAGCTTTTCTATCATTCGGCTAATCGTTCCTCCTTTTCCAGCAGCATCTCTCCCTTCAAAAATGACCAATAGACGTTTATTGTTTAGATAAAGATGCTGTTGTAATCTTAGTAACTCGAATTGTAATTTATTGAGCTCTCTTTCATAAGCTAATTGCTCTTTAAATTTCTTCTCTTTGATTACATCCTTTTCGACTAAGAAATCTATTATTTCTTCGCTTTTATTTATTTTCTCTAAATCATTAAGGTCAAATTCTGCCATAAATCTTTTAATTTTAAAAACTAACAAGTAGTTGAAGACAATGTTTGAGCAAAGTTATTTATATAGTGAACATTCATTCCCTTTTTATTAAAACCACCTGTCCCCTATCAGCTGTATAAATAGCATTGTAAAAATCAATTAGTTCTTTATAATCTGCTGCCGGATATTCTCCTTCAAACTGCTTAAAAAGTCTATAATAACGTATACTGTTACCTTCAACCGTTGTTTTGTAGATATAATCACCAAATTTATTATGAAGTTTAACTTCTTTAGGCATCGTCTCCAAGCTGTATCCTGCGGGAATATGGACCTGAGCAGAATCCACGTCAATGAAAGAGGAACTCAATACTATTGGATGAACACGATCTTCAAAAATTAATCTTGTCTGTCTCTTTGAAAGAATATTTGGCTCAACGATTAATCTCTTTCCAGTGATTTGCCCATAGTTATTTACTTCCACATCTAAGTCTTCCACTATCTTGGGCACCTTTTCGTCTATTGGTATATAATTGAATTTCGACACATTATAAGATGACAGCGGTAAAGTTTGATTAAGTCGTTCTTTAATTTTATCTTTTCCCAAGTAGTTAATCATGTCATGCAAGTCCTCCTGCTGTAAACCGGCATATTTAGTGGAGATCGTTGCATTCAATTTACCTTCCTCATCAATTTTGCCACTGATCTGCCTAGATTGCATATTATCTTCTATGTCGTATTTCGGTGTACGTACAAGTTTTCCTCCGTCTTCATCTACAAGTAAAGCAACGCGATCAGCAGTAAATGAACTTAAGTATCCCATAGGTAAGGTTTGACTTGTACATTCCAGCCAAATCGTATCTTGTATTAATGGCACGCATAAAATCACATGGTTAAATTGCTGTGATGGCATATCTACTACCAATCTTTTCTTGTCATCGCCCGCTTTAACCAAAGTGTAATATGATTTTATACCGGCTTCTTTCAATAAGCTTAACATATAATTTACAAGTGCTTTACAATCCCCATAAGCATTTTTAGCTACATAATTTGCATCAAATGGTTGCCATCCTCCAAGTCCTAGTTGAATACTGATATATCTCGTATTCTTCTGTAAGTATTTATATAAAATCCCAATTTTATCAAGATCATCCGTTGTATTTGATGTTAAAAATCGTACCTCGTCCTTTACACTTTGAGGCAGCATTTGTCTATCTTTAGTTAACCTATATACAAATTGCCCAAAGTCTTTCCATGTTGACATATTTCCTTTATACCCTTCTATTTCAAAATCCGCCGGCCCTGTTAAAACTGTTGGCGTCAATTCATAAAAATATTTACTATATGGCTCATTTTTAAGTGCTTTAATATTATTGACTTCCCATATGAACGATTCTTTGTTTCCCTCTTCTAGAATCGTTGGATTGCCGTTATAGTTAAATGTTTTGTAACGGACTTTCAATCCTTTCGGGAAACTAATAGTGAATCTACTTGATTGAACTGCAAACTTTTCCCCTCCAACTGGTTGCCAATTTTCAAAGAACAAGGTATTATTATTGTGCTCCTCATATTCATACATAATGGTGTAGGGATAATTACGATGATAAAGCTCGTATTTTTTCATTCGAAAATCATCCATTAAATTTCCCGAAACAGCGCTCTCATCTTTTAGATCTTTCCATTTAATCTTGTAAATTTCCTTACCGTCGGCATCATAAAGCGTTCCACTAAAACTTTTGAGCGATGAAAGTTTAGAATAAAACATTATAAAATCACTAAACTCAGCACCTTTTTCATTAAATACTGTTAAAGCATATTGTCTTTTAAGGATTGTATGGGAGGGATCTACCAAGTCAAAGTGAATTTTCTCTATACGTTTTACCACATTTGCTTTTTCCATTAGCTCGGCAGGAATATTTTTAACAGAAAACTGCTGCGCATTAAGCTCTGCAACAAACAGCAATAACGAAAAAATCAAATGCAAGGATATTTTTCTACGCATGACGATTAAATTTTCTTTAAAACAATTGCCTCATTTTGTTTCTTAACCACTAAGTCAAAAAAAGCTCTAAGTGATTCGTATTCTTCGGCATTAAAATTTGCTCGCTTAAAAATGAAACGTGATAATACTTCAACCTTATTATCGCTATACTGAATCCTATACTGATAGATGCATAATCGTTCTTCGTCTAAACTTATTACTAAAGATTTCGGCATTTCATCAAGTATGTATCCCTCTGGCACATGAAGGCTAAACTGAATGGTCTCATCGAAACCATAAGGCATTTCAATGGGATAATTTCTAGTAGTTGAATTAAATGGGTTTTTCTTAGTCGCTTCTGCTTGTAAGGGATTAATAAAGATCAAGTTTTCACCACTTTTGCCTAGGGTATATTCGTAAGTAAGTATCGGTTTTTTTTCCGAATCTTCTGCATCTAAAACAGCTATACTATCTAACATCATATCAGTCCCCAAACTTTTTTCCAATTCTTTTTTCAATCCCTCTAAACCATCATCCTTAATTTTTGTTTTTAACCGAATACTTTCATACTCGCCGGGATGTTTTGTAAAACTTCCTTTTACTGAGCCATTTGGATCGGCTTTGAGTGCTATATATACTTGGCTAGCTTCTCTTAAAGAATCCGCGCTTAAGAGAATAGGATCACCTTGTCCTTCTATGGTTCGAGCTGTCCCGTTATAGCAATAGGGCATTAGTATTCCAAAAGGAAGTGATGGACGAGTGGCGTCCAGCAAATATTGTTTACCCTGGATAATGGCTTTCACTACTACATAATTGTATTGACTCATCAAAGGATAATAGGTATGTGAAATCCCATTTTCCGCTGTACTTAAAATAACGGGATAAGCTTCCACCTTTATATTTCGAAGCATAGCGGTAAGTAGTAAATTGATATCCGCTATTTTTCCTCCCTTTGCTTTTGCTACGTTTTTTAATCCGGGCTTGGAAAGATAAATCCCATTTTTTCCATTACATTTATAGTTATTTCGAATGTAATAATAGATGGATTTAACTTGAGACATCACGGATGTATCTTTTCCTTTAGCAAGTGTTACTTCTTCATTTAACCATTTATTATCAGATAAGTCCGCACCGAACTCCTCATAGGAAAGCAGCCTATCGCAGGCCATTTTCCAATCTCCCAAAATCCGTTTGGTTTCAAGAGGATCACGATACCCAGAAAGCTGAAATTCAATACGAGATATATGGTTAGAAAGCGTGCTAGTAAATGGTTCTTCCTTTAACGCTTTCACATCTTTCATTACAAAACGAATACTCTTGACATCACTGGTAAAATTAGCGCGTTCAGTTGAAGAAGCAGTACCCGAATCCTGAACATTAAATGTTTTTTTCCGAGATTCATCAGATCTTATATAAAACGGATTGTAGCCATAAGACAGAAACACATAGTCTAAAAACTGCGGTATCTCCACGTTATATTCAGACCATAAACGTGGAACAGTACCCTGAAACGCCCATGGTTGAAAGTTAAAAAGAAAATCAGAAGATGTGGTGTACTCATATTCGATAATCGAACCCTCTTTGACATTCGGAAAGGTAAATTTCTTGGCTATATGATTCTTATCTCCACTATCTGTGAATACATCACGATTACTGATAGAAGTTGTACTGACCTTATCTCCTTCTAAATTGTAAGTATTCGCTTTTACTTTAATAAGTTTTTCCTGATCACTTTTATCAACATATAGATTAATAGCTACTTCAGCCAAATCGTATGCAGCCTTGTTTAAAATATGCACTCTTCGATAATGCGTATGGATAACCGAAAACCACCCTTTCGTATTTCCTTCTATTTTAGAATGGCCAATGTCAGCTAAAATAATAGCATTAGCTGAACTATCAATAACATAGTGTTGGCTAGCGAAATCTTCTACGCCTATTTTACCGAACTTTACCGGGGATTGTTCTTTTTCGTTACTGGAAATTTGAGCATAGCTTGCACTGCAACACAGCACAAATGGTAAAAAAAGGCATGCTATTTGCCTTAGATAATTGGATTTCATGGGGTTTAGGTGTTAATTATAGAAACAA
>DATMSZ010000100.1:0-8605 GCA_035565175.1 Pseudosphingobacterium sp. | reverse complement strand
GCGAATTTTAAAGAGCGGAAAACGAAAAATATCGGATTGCCCACAGTATCATCAATGGCAGAAAAGCTGCATATATCTTCCCGCTATTTAACCGATTTACTGAAAGAAGAAACTGGAAAAACAGCGTTAGAACTTATTCATCTTTTTTTGATCGGTGAAGCAAAAAATCTCTTGACCGAAGGCGAACTGAATATTTCTGAAATTTCGCACTTACTGGGTTTTGAAAACACAACTTATTTTTCCCGTCTGTTCAAAAAGGAAGTAGGTACCACTCCTAATAAATTCAAAGGACGCTTCTTAAACTAGCGGAGGAATTTACTTATTTAAATAGGCTCCTTGCGACCTATTATAGATCCGGGCGATGCAATCACACAGCGCCAATAATGACATTTAAATTTAACATATAAAAAGATGAAACGTACAGCAAAAGCAAATTGGTTAGGCACTATAAAAGAAGGTAAAGGGGAATTAACCACCCAAAGTGAAACACTAAATAGAACAAACTACAGTTTCAAAACCCGTTTTGAAGGACAGGAAAAAGGCACGAATCCGGAAGAATTGTTAGCGGCAGCACATTCAGCATGTTTTACTATGGCAGTCAGTTTTGCTTTAACAGAAAAAGGGCTGAATCCAACATCATTGAATACCGAAGCTACATTGTCAATGGAAGGTTTTAGCATAACAGGGATACATCTTTCTATCACTGGTTCTGTGTCTGGTATCAGTGCAGATGAATTTGAAGCCATTACAAAAGATGCAGAGAAAAATTGCTTAATTTCCAAAGTATTGAACATACCAATCAATTCAGAATCACATTTCGTTTCTTAAGTTAGATAGGTTTATTCAGTGTCCTGTCACGAATTTAACTTTCCTGATTTTGGAACAATCTATTACGGTGGTTCACTCCCCAATCTTTCAGGGAATAGATGAGCGGAGTAAGTGTATCTGCATACTTTTCTAATGTGTAAGAAATTTTGATAGGATAACTATCAATGATGATCCTTTTTATTAATTGGTGCTGCTCCAACATTTTCAGTTCCTTAGCAAGAACCTTAGGCGTAATTCCGGGTATGCTTTCCTGTATATCCGTAAAGCGGTCATTCCCTACACCAATGGAAATAATGATCGGTAGTTTCCATTTTCCACTGATTACATCAAGGGCATCCCTTACAGGCTTAATGGTATCAAGGCAATCGCAATATTGTTTTTTTTGTGCCATTTTGTATCTCATTTTACTTTCCTTTAGGAAAGCACTATACAAAGTAAAGTATATTAATTTAACTTTGCAACTATGTCCACTACTCGAAAAAACGTGCTTGGTGGCTATGCCTAGGTCACATTGATGTCGATCAGGATTTTATACCAAAGACAAAAATGAAAAGGGAAAATATATCTTACTCGATCTTGGAACTTGCCATTGTTTCTCAAGGCAGTACCATTAAACAAACGCTCAACAATTCACTTGCCCTGGCCAAAGTTGCTGAAAGCCATAACTATAAACGTTATTGGTTTGCTGAGCATCATAACTCCGATAATGTGGGTAGTAGTGCTACTTCCATCCTAATTGGTTACGTGGCTGACAACACAAATAACATCAGGGTCGGCTCGGGCGGCATCATGCTTCCTAATCATTCACCATTAATAGTAGCAGAGCAGTTTGGAACCTTGGCTCATTTATATCCCGGCCGCATTGACTTGGGCCTTGGCAGGGCACCGGGTACCGACACGCTTACTGCGCAGGCGATCCGACCCGATTTCATGCAGGCCGCGCAGTCCTTTCCCACTGAGGTCATCAAGATCCAAAATTACTTTTCCTTAAATAATAGAAACTCAAAAGTAAGGGCTGCCATTGCCGAAGGCACTGATGTGCCTCTTTACATATTGGGTTCCAGTACCGATAGCGCTCATCTGGCCGCACAAAAAGGTTTGCCCTATGCATTTGCCAGCCACTTTGCCTCAACACATTTATTCAGAGCGCTGGAAATTTACCGGGAGGAGTTTCAGCCTTCCGAATTTTTAGATAGACCTTATACGATAGCCGGCGTGAATATATTTATAGGTGATACAGATGAAGAAGCTGAGAGATGGTTCACCTCCCTGATCCGGATGTTTGTAGGTGTATTGACCGGAGCTACAGAACCCTTGCATGCACCATCGGAAATGACCGATGATCTGAAGGAAATATTGAAACATCCGTCCCTAAACCAAATGTTGAAATATTCCTTCGTTGGAACCAAGGCAACAGTTAAGAGACAGATACAAACATTCCTCAAGGAAACGCAGGTAGATGAACTCATAATGGTATCAACGATATATTCTATCGAAGACCGTATAAAATCTGCCAGACTGTTTGCCGAAGTGATGGCCGAAATCAATGAGGAGATACAGAATTAAGGATCTGAATGAAAGATAAAAAAAAATTAAAACTGGCAGCAGGCATTGATGGGACAGGTTGGAACTTCACATCCTGGCGACATCCTGATATGCCTTCAGATGCAGGTGAGAACATTGACTTTTATATACAGCAGGCCCAACTTGCGGAGAATGCAAAATTCGAAACGCTGTTTCTATTTGACGTGAGCCATGTCGGGCCAGGCAACATTCCCCATTACCTGAGCATGTTCGAAGGCGCGACTTTAATGTCAGCCATCGCGATGAAGACCCAACATCTGGGACTCTCTTTTACTGCTTCGAGTTCCTATACCGATCCTTATAATATAGCCCGCCAGGTATTGTCCCTTGATAAAATAAGTAAGGGACGGGCTTCGATCAATGCAATTACTTCTAATCCGGGAGGAATGGTGAATTTTAGCCGTGGACATCTGGGTAAAGCGGATCAATATCCAATGCATAAGGAATTTCTGGAAATTCTTTTGGGACTTTGGGATACCTATGAAGATGATGCATTTATCCGTGACAAGGAGAGTGGCGTTTTTCTGAAACCCGGCAAGATGCATCCTATAAATTATAGAGGTGATTACTTCTCTGTCGATGGTCCGTTGAACCTCAGCCGCTCCGTTCAGGGAAGGCCGGTATTGTACACCGCCGGAAGTTCTTCCACTTTTATAGACATTGCCACCACCTACACTGACGGCGCTTTTATTGCCGGAAGTACAATGGACGAAGCCTTATACACAGCCACTGCGTTAAGAGAAAAACTAGTTGAAAAAGGAAGGTTGCCGGAAGATTACGTTGTGGCAGTTTCGCAGAATCCGATCGTAGGGCGTACCGTTGCCGAAGCTGAAAATAAATATATGGAATTGGCTTCACTGGCACCATATCAAAGGATTCCCATCCCTTTATTTTTTGGGTCTGCCGCAAAAATTGCAGATGAGATAGAAAGATGGCATAACGTAGGTGCAATGGATATGCTGGTGATTCGACAGGACCATCCCTATGGCCTCAGGGATTTTATTGATCTTGTAGTCCCGATTTTGCAAGAACGTGGCATATTCCATGCGGAGTATGAATCTGACACACTTAGAGGCAATCTAGAATTGCCTAAGCCAGCTTTTAGAAAAATAAAATAAACAGTAATAGATTAAGTAACAAAATAAATGGATAACATGAATATAGGAATTATCGGATCAGGTAATATTGGTGGCACGCTCGCACGGTATCTGACCAATCTCGGGCACCAGGTTATTATTGCCAATTCGCGAGGACCTGAATCCTTAAGGGAAATTGCGGCCGAAACAGGCGCAAACCCAGTGACGGCAGAAGAAGCCGCAGGCGCAAAAGATTTAGTCATCATTGCCATTCCTGAAAAAGCAATAGTAAATCTCCCGATAGCTATCCTTGCCGCATCTAAGGCCATCATTGTTGACGCAGGTAATTATTATCCTTCTCGCGACGGCCAAAATGCTGATATCGAAGGCGGGTTAACGGATAGTGAATGGGTAGCCAGCGTAATTGGCCATCCAGTAATCAAGGCTTTCAATAATATTGTGGCATCAAGCTTAGCTTCGAAGGCAGAACCGGTAGGAAGCGAGAATAGAATCGCACTATCTGTAGCCGGTGATGGTGAGCAAGAAAAACGAGTTGTAATGGAACTTATTGATATGATTGGCTTTGACCCAATTGACGGGGGACCACTTTGCGAGTCTTGGAGACAGCAGCCTGGTGAACCCGCGTATTGTCAGGATCTTGATAAAGATGCGTTGAAAGCTGCGCTGCAAAAAGCCGATTTAAGTCAACGTGCAGCTAATCTTGCCAAGGCAGATGAACAAGCGCGACCATATTTTTAAAGATGTTATAAACGGGCATTAAATATATAGATGATCCAAAAAATGGATCATACTGGTTTAGGTGTAATAATTTTCAGAAACAAAAGTAATCGGTTTTATTTTTTGGTTTTTACGGGATGCCGTAAACAGGAAGGTTTTCTTAAAAATAAAAGCCATCTCTTTTGAAAGAGACAGCTCATTTATCTATCAATGGAATATCGTTTAATTCTTTTTCTTAGCTAAATCCGCGCGGACTTTTTGAACGAAGTCTATCGAAACTTCGGCGATCTCCGCAGCTTTTTCATCGGATAAACCTAGCTTCACAATAATGTTTTCCACCACATCATAACTTTTCTTTGCTTCACCCTTGCGGTAAAGAAAATCTTTTTCTTCCTTAAAAAATCTGCTTATAGTTTCCATAACTTTATCAAACCATTCATGCTATATATAAAACAGGCAACACATGAATGCTCCATTTGGCCTTTAAATAAAATTAACCACAAATGAATTTTGTTTCTAAATTGCTGCGCAATTGTACAAATATACGTAATTATTTGAAATACTATTGATCGCTAAGTACCAGCCAATTCACGCTTTAGGTTTGTTTGAAACTCTTTGCTTCAGAATTAGAATTCATTGATTCTTTCATATAAAATGGAGAATCGAAACGCCCCCATTACCCTCTTCTGAAAAGTTGAGGTAATGCAGGTTTCTGTCCGTTTTTGATTGCTTCGATATAAGGCGCATAACTTTCTTGGTACCATGTAATGTTTTCCCTAAATGTATTCGTTAACCTTGACTCTTGTGTATCGTTTATCAAAAGTGCCTCCGCGATTTTTCCTTCTTGTACCAGCTTGTGAATGAACAATAAGGACACGGAGTACAGGTTGGAAATCAGGAGAAAATCCGATATAGGTTCATCCGACTCGAAGATATCGACATATGATGCATAGGGCTTGGAGAAAAATGGTTCGGGAAATGTTGCATTGATCTTCTCTAAATAGATCGCGTCCAGTGGATCAATATAGTCGAGGAACAGGATAACAGATTTATCTAATACATCCTGTTTGGATTTGAGCGGAAGTACCCAAAGTCCAAAAAAATTGAGGTTTTTCTCTACCTCTTCATCGTCGATCAGTTCGATGTGGTTGGTTTCAAAATGTGCATCTGTCACCGATTTTGTTAACGGCTTTTCTTGCCATTCCAGTAGCAAACTATGTTGCACATACTTTTTAGCCAGCAAAGCGCTGTGTTCGACTTCCAAGATGATTTCTGTAAAGATCCGATTGGTATGGTGTGTTGACGGCAGATCTTTATACAACAGCCATTTAAAGGTTTTTGAATTTTGTCCCTCCACTTCCGAGACAAATATCCATCCCCTTTTTTTCAGTTCCATTTTTACAAGATCACGGACGGCTTCAACCTTAGAAACCAATCCCTTTAACGCTTCTTGGGCCTTTAGATAAGACTGGTAAATCTTCTCTACTGTCTTTTTCGCATTCATCAAGAAATCGATCTTTGCTTGTCTGGTTGGGTCTGAATCCAACGTAAACTCAGCCGATCGGCTAGGTATATTGAAATCCGCTTCTTTTTTCTTGATTTGCAGTAGGCTATGCTGGATGAAAAGCTCCCGAAGCTGTAAGAGTTCGGGATTATTGATCCAATTCTCAAATCGCTCCGGGATACCATCCGTGCTATCAATATCAAATTCAAGGTACGCATTCAAAAAGGCCAAGTAAAAATTATGCATCAGTAGAGTGTTCCCATGCTTTTCAGCTAGCGCTATTATGTCAATAGTTAACCTGGGGACAGGGATATTTTGTGGTTTCTCGATTGCTTCTTTCCATTTACCAATCTTTACCAATCGCTCCCAAAGTTGGGAACCATATTCTGGAAAGATAAATCCTTCTTCATAATATACCACATCACCTTCATCGGCCAGCTCCACATCTGCGTGTATCCAATTGGATTCTTCAAGATTATTAAAATAATCTGGGGCCTTTTTAAAGTCGGGATGCTGATCAATGGGAAGTTTCTTAACGAATGCTATGTTTTCCAAAAAGGAGAAACAGCGCAACACGGTATATCCTGTGTCAAATTTATTTTGGAATCGATAGAGGTTATAAATGAGTTTCCGTTGTTCCTCTACCGGAAGTTTGCTTTCTGCAATTAGGTGAACAGCATCTTCTACTAAGTTTTCTACAGCATGGTATGACATAATGATCTTGTATTATCGCTGCTCACTAAGGTACAAAACTCAACGTAATTTCTCGTCTTCCAATTTTAGTAAAAAAGAGTAATTTAATGGAGCAAATGCTATAACGCTTACAAATATAATGCTCAGATAATACCATAAATTCTCAAAGGTAAGTGTCTTCTTAATAAGTATAAAATGATGAACCCATTTGATAAAGATGTAGCGGCATCTAAACTGGTAGTACCGTTTGAACTCCAGGCTCAAGTATTTTTAATTGATTTTCAATTCCGATAATTTGGAATGCCTCTCTCAAATTGGTGTTGTTTTCCGTATAATGTGACCATCCTTCTGAGTGGATAGGAATCAAAATAGATTTTGGAAAAGCGGCCGCAGTGTCAATGGCATCATTTGTGCTCATCGTTACATTGAATGGACCCCGTGGTCGCGCAGCTCCTGCAAAAATAAACACGTAATTAGGAGCAATGCGTTTAGAGAGTCTCTCGATCTCATTGTAATAAACTGTATCGCCGGTAATGTACAATTGGATCCCACCCGGATTATCGACTTCGACATGAAAACCAATCACATCACCAGTTATTTTTTCAATTCCGGCCGGGCCATGGCGTGCAGGCGTTGCTGTAACTTTAATTTTCTCTCCATTTGGCGTCGTAAAAAAACGATGTTCATTTGGATCCAGTCCGATTGTATTCTCTTTGAGTCTTTCTGCCCCTGCCTTTGTGGTCAAAACTTCACTAACCTCTTTTAGAAAGGTTCGACCCATCCCATCCAAATTGTCAAAATGTTGATCGTGACTCAACAAAACAACATCGATAGACTTATCGGGAAAGGCTGCCGGGCCAGATAACTTTCTTTCAGTCATCTTTTCATTTAGTTTAAAAAAGGTCCCTTCCGGATCAAGGGTTGGGTCAGTCATAAATCTGAGCCCCCCAATTTCAATGATTATGGTTGGCCCACCTAAGTAAGTGACGCTCAGCTGCGAATTTTGATTATTGGTCATATGTAAAATATTGGTTTTGTATATTTTATTGCTTTTACGTTCACAAAAATTGTATCGTTTTATACCCGCACATCTTTTTCATATTTTTCATAGTTGCTGTCGTATTTAAGCAGATAAGCGGCATTTTCAATACTCGTCAAATCATTGATTCCAACAACTTCAGGATAGGCGGTTTCAGTAATGATTTTTAAGGCGGCGCGTTCGATGCGGCCAAAACCATTAATTGCTATTTTTCATAACGTTTCCCTTATCACCGTTTATGTTGTTTTTTCTGTTCGTATATATTCGCTAAGTTCATCTATATTCCAATAAAAAAGGTTGACATTTGTCAATACTTTTTTTTAGCAAAAGTCATCGTTGAACGGGTAAATAATGAGGCAAATTTGTGTCATTCAACGACCATCTGGTTCGTAATGAAGTTAACTATTTAAAACAAAACATTATGCACACAAAAGCTTTTAATCCGGAGAATTCAGCGATACTTTTAATTGATCATCAGGTGGGGACAATGGGCTGGACTCATTCACACGACATCAATCTTGTTAAACAAAACGCCATTAAATTAGCTAAGATTGCTGCTGCACTTAATCTTCCGGTTGTATTGACATCTAGTATGGAAGAAAATGTTCAGGGTCCGCTGATTCCAGAACTTGAAGAAATTTTACCCGAGGCATTCGCAGCTCGTATAAAGCGACCGGGTATTGTCAATGCGATGCATCACGATGGCTTCAACAAAGCAGTGAAAGCACTTGGCCGCAAAAAATTATTTGTAGCTGGTGTAACGACAGAAATCTGTGTCACATTTCCTGTTTTGCAAATGCTTGATGAAGGGTATGAAGTTCAGGTCTCTGCCGATGCTTCGGCTTCATACACAAGATATGGAGATGAATTGGCATTAGCACGCATGCGCTCGGCAGGCGCTATCATTACAACAGTTGATCAGATTATTTCAGAATTGGCGATTGACTGGACGAGTCCCAATGGTCAGAAATTGATGGGTATCCTAAACTATCACTAGATTCAGCTCTACCAGACTTTTCAATCTCTTAAACATCCGTACATATTTATTGTGCTGATGTTTAAGAGTTAGGATGTGATTTTTGATCTAAGAACATCAGGGACAGCGATATAATATCCAATAATAAAAAATATGATTCAAAAACT
>DATMSZ010000099.1:0-15162 GCA_035565175.1 Pseudosphingobacterium sp. | reverse complement strand
ATTAATCAAATAAGTTGCCAAGAGCCCGTGGATATTAAAGAAATTGAAAATTACCCAAATCTACGCACTAATCGCAACTTTATGAGGTTTTATGTAGCGATAATAAGGTGCTGAGAGAGTATTACATGACTGTTAATAATTGTCTTTAGAAATTTATAGCATGCAAATATAAGCTATTTACTTTATATTATAAAATCAGGAAATTTTATCCCAACTGATACCGGGCTTCTTCTGTATAAGCGCATTTCGAAGTAAGGCGTTTTCAGGCGTACTAAGTGTTGGGTCTTCTTTGAAGACGTGTATTACTGAATTTCTGGCTTCCTGAAGAATCTCTTGATCTGTTGTGAGATCAGCCAACTTTAGGTCAAGTATTCCACTTTGTTGCGTACCCGCTATGTCTCCAGGGCCACGCAGCTGTAGATCCGTTTCTGCAATTTCAAATCCATCGTTTGTACGCACCATCGTGCTCAGGCGAAGTTTTCCCTCATTGCTTAGTTTATTAGAAGACATTAATATACAAAAAGATTGTTCTCCTCCTCTGCCAACACGTCCTCTTAATTGGTGTAGTTGTGAGAGACCAAAGCGCTCCGCGTTTTCTATAATCATTACGGTGGCGTTAGGTACATTTACTCCTACCTCAATGACTGTTGTGGCCACCATAATTTGTGTTTCTCCCCTTACAAAACGTTGCATTTCGAAATCTTTATCCTTTGCGGGCATTTTGCCATGAACAATGCTTATTCGGTAGGTCGGTAAAGGAAATTCACGTGCTAGATTCTCTATGCCTGCTTCAAGATGCATGAGGTCTAGTTTTTCACTCTCTTTAATGAGTGGATATACAACGTATACCTGTCTTCCTTTCCCGATTTCCTCACGCATAAATCCAAACATTCTCAGGCGACCGCTTTCGAAGAGGTGTAGTGTTTTAATTGGTTTTCGACCGGCTGGTAGTTCATCAATTATCGATACATCTAAATCCCCATATAAGGTCATAGCTAACGTTCGCGGAATGGGGGTGGCTGTCATGACTAACATATGCGGAGGAACCTGATTTTTACGCCATAGTTTGGCGCGCTGCTCCACACCAAAGCGATGTTGTTCATCAATAACAACTAGGCCTAAGTTTTTAAATTTTACGGTATCTTCTATCAATGCATGGGTGCCAACAAGAATAGCCAACTCTCCGTTTTCCAGCGCTTCATGTATTAATCTCCGCTCCTTTTTTGGGGTGGAGCCACTTAAAATTTTTATTTGTATCGGTAAACCGTCAATTAACTTAACCAATCCATTATAATGTTGTTGAGCTAATATTTCTGTTGGAGCCATCATGCAGGCCTGACACCCATTGTCGACAGCCAATAACATTGTCATAAGGGCGACTACTGTTTTGCCACTACCAACGTCACCTTGCAATAAACGATTCATTTGAGCCCCCGTATGGGTATCATGCCGTATTTCCTTTAATACTCTTTTCTGTGCGTTGGTGAGTGGAAAGGGGAGTTTTTCTTTGTAAAAAATATTAAAATTGTCACCTACTTCCTCAAAAATATGGCCTTTGAATTTATGCGTTTGTAGAAGCTTATTTTTAAGGAGCTTGAGCTGTATAAAAAATAGCTCCTCAAACTTTAGGCGTCTTTGAGCGGCTTGCAAATCTTGTTGATTTGCTGGAAAATGAATATTAAAAATTGCTTCTGCTTTTTGAATAAGACGATGCTTCTTTAAAATGTGTTCCGGCAACGTCTCTTCTATTTTTTTTGCTGCCCAAGGTATTAGCCCTTCCTGAAGACGTTGGATTCCTTTTGAGTCTAAATGAAATTGTTTTAATTTTTCGGTAGAACTGTAAATGGGTTGTAAACTTAAATTTCCCGTGCTTTTTTGGGAAGGATTATATAGGTCCATTTCTGGATGCGTCATCGAAAATTGTCCATTGTATAAGCTAGGCTTTCCAAAAATGATGTATACAGCACCCACTTTAAGGTTCTTTTCTAACCATCTGATACTTTGAAACCATACAAGCTCCAGTTCTCCGGTTTCATCTCTGAACTGGGCAACAAGTCTTTTTCCTTTTTTTTGGCCGAGCAGTTCGAGATTTACCAAACGCCCAAGAATTTGAACATTCGACATGTCGGGCTGCAGCTGATTTATCTTATAAAATCGTGTTCTGTCAAGATAACGAAAAGGATAGTGATTGATCAAATCGCCAAAAGTGAATATATTAAGTTCCTTTTTTAAAAGGTCGGCCTTTTGAGGACCAACACCTTTTAAATATTCAATGGGGGAAATTAATGTATATTCAATCACGGATTCTTTTTTTAAATGCTAACCTGAATTATGGTAGCTTATCCTTTCCAAGCAATAAGAGAGATTTCTACATTGACACCTTTAGGAAGGCCCTTGACGGCAACGGTTTCCCTAGCGGGTGCATTTTCGGTGAAGTATGTGGCATACACCCCATTTACTGTAGAGAAGTTAACCATGTCAGTTAAAAAAATAGTTGTTTTTACAACATCTGTAAAGGAGTAGCCTGCTTCTTTAAGAATGGCACCTAAATTTTCAAGAACTTGCTTAGCCTCGTCGGCAATGCTTCCCGAGATTAGTTCATTAGTGTTTGGAGATAATGCAATTTGTCCTGAAATATATAATGTACCTCCAGCTTTAATGGCTTGGTTATAGGGGCCGATAGGAGCGGGAGCATTATTGGTGTTAATTATTTCTTTCATTTTTTTACGGTTATTTAAATTAGATATGGGGAGCTTTAATATTAATTTTTATATATGGGTAGATATTTTGGAAACGACTAGGCAAGGTTAGCTGAAAAAAATCCAGTCGGCTAGTTTGTATAAAATTCCCAATATAAATAGCGTGATCGCTATTGCATTGATAATATGCATAACTTTTAGGTTAAAGCTTTGCGGCGTGCTGGGATCTTTTTTTCTAAAAAAGTACATAACACGAAGTTAGCACTGATTGCCGAAATATCAAAAAAAAACCTCGGAACATTTGTTCCGAGGTTTTTATAATAACCTGCTTAATATACAGGGTTATTTTTTGAATTGTACATTACGGTTCAATTGACGACCTTCTTCTGTAGCGTTAGAAGCTACTGGTTTAGTTTCGCCATTGCTCACTACATTAACTTGTGCAGCAGGTACTCCAGAGTTAACCAAGTAATTTTTTACAGAGTTAGCACGGTCAAGACCTAACTGATAGTTGTAATCAGTAGTACCTTCTTCAGATGCATTACCTTCTAAAGTAAGAGTAGCTCCGCTAGAACGTAAGTCAGCAGAAACTTGATCTAAAGTAGGGTAAGAGCTAGTTTTTAATACTGAGCTATCAAATTCAAACTGAATATTTGAATAAGAGCCTGTTGATAAAGCTGCTGTATCTGGCTCAGGGAATTTGATAGGACATCCAGAACCATCAACTTGAGTACCAGCAGGAGTGTTAGGACATTTGTCAAATTTGTCAGCAACACCGTCTCCATCAGAGTCAGTACTTAAAGATTGAACAGTAGATTCAAGTGCACTTACACGTTGTTTCAACGCATCTACTTCGTTTCTCAATTCAGGATCTTTTAACTCGTCATAAAGAGCAGCAACTGGGTTAGCCCAAGTTAAGCTTTCTTTATCTTTACTTCCTAATGAGAACTCTAGACCAGCGTGTGTATAAGAGAACTTATCATTGCTAGATCTTCCTTCAACTGGACCAAATAAGAATTTAGTATCAACAAAGTTCATAGTGTAGCCTAAATCTAAAGCAACACGATCAGATAATTTGAACTTGAAGCCTACACCTACTGGAACGAAAGCCTCACGTGTGTAATCTTTGTCTCCTTTGAATTCACGGTCAGTTAAGCTTTCTCCCCAATTGCCTTTGTTATCCCAAGCAGCACCTGTTCCGTCGTTGTTAGCATACATTACAGGGTTAAAAGCCATTAATCCGTAACCTACGCTAGCGTAGAAGTTAACAGCGTTTTCTCTTCTTAAGAAGTCAATAGTAGCAAATTGGAATACACCATTTAAGCTAACTGCATACTGAACATCAGTTTCAGCCGATTGGTATTGTTGTCCGTTCCATGCATTTGTTGTAGGAAACGGATCTTCATTATGGGTAAAGATACGGCCTCTATTTGCATCTAATTGCAAACCAAACCAGCTAGAGAATTGTTTGCGAACATTGATGCCATAATATTCTCTAACAGGAGCTTCGAAAAGTCCAACTTTATTACCAAAAGCATTAGAACCGCCCACTAATACATTAGGGGAAGTTATACCACCATTGATACCAATGGACCAGGTTCTGTATTGGCTTCTTCCGCCAAATACTTTAGCATCTTGTGCTTGAGCTGCCCCAGTGAAACCTAAGGCGGCAATCAAAGAGCAAGTTACTGCTTTTTTGATTGTAGAATAGTTCATACTTCGTTTTTTTTTAAAGGTTAAACAGTTTTAATTGTATAATTTGTATACAAAAATAGTTATTAGTTTTATTCATGCAACATTAGCAAATACTATTCCAAAAAAAATACCTGCCATTTTACATTGTTTATTAGGTGATAGTGTTATAATTAGTCCTTGTTTGCTTGTTATAACGAAGTGATTATAAAGCAATTGTGATTATTGGAGAATTGTAAGTGGCGCCTGTTACGACTTTTAAAACTTTATAAAAAACGAATTTTTCTTTTTTATAATTTGTCTATTATCACTACAATATTGACTTAAATATAGTACAATTTACTTTTTTCCTGTTTTGATCGCCTGCCTTACGTTCTTTGCCAGACGCACTTTTAAGTATATTAGCCCAGCAATTCCTATAATACTCCCCGTCAGAATTAAGTATTGCTTTTCGTTATAGGAGGCCACTGCGCAGTAGGCTAACACAATAATACCGATATTTAAAAATATGTTATATAGAATTTTTTTGCCCATACTGATTAATAAACTGGCATACTAGGGTCGAACGTTTCTTTCCACGCGAGGATACCCCCTTGAAGATTCGCAAGGTTGGTATAACCTTCCTTTTCTAAAAGTAAAATGGCTTGTGCACTTCTTTTTCCGCTCCTGCAATGGATAACTACTGGCTTATCTCTACTTATCTTATCTTTTTCAAGCAGTATTTCTGCCAATGGTATATTCTCACCATCTAAATTGGATGTTTCGTACTCAAACTCCTCCCTAACATCAATAAGCTGGAAATCTTCTTGTTGATCGATTTTTTGCTTTAATTCTTCTACTGTTATTTCTTTCATGATCCTACTTTAAAGAGAATTAATTTTATTTCATCAAAGCTATGGATTTTGTTTAACTTTATCACTAATTCAAACTTAATTTCAGCGATTAATTGTTCAATAAATGAGCAGTAATAGCAGCAAATTGTTAGCGATAATAACATTATATGATAAGAATACTACTATGTTTTTTGGTAATTTTGAGTTCATGTGCGGTTAAAAGGGATATTCAGCCGACCATAGACGAACTACATGTGAAAAAAATAATAGGCACCTTGGCGGCTGATGAGATGTTAGGAAGAGGAGTGTTTACGCCTAGTATTGACAGTGCTGCCAATTTCATTTCGAGGGAATTTAAAAATGCCGGACTTAAAACGCTGCCTAACACTGATTCCTACTTACAGCATTTTAATGCTATTCAGGTGAAGCCTTCTATTTGTGAAATAACCATAAATGGAGAAGTGATGTCTAATAATAAGGCTTTTGTGATAAGTGAGCAAACGGGATTAAATTGGAATGATAATCCGGAAATTGCTATAAGGTCGATTGTCAATGGCGATAACTTTAGGAAGAAGTATCGAGAAATTATTACAGAGAATAAGGATGCTATTATTTATGTAAATGAGGTCTTTTCGGAAGAATTTAATCAACTGAGACAACATATACAAGGAGGGCGAATTTTCTCTGGCCAATTAGACGAGGGCAAGGCATCCTACATTTTTGTAATGGGAAATGAAGTCGCTAAATCTTTTAGAGTAAATTACGCTGGTGCTGTTACAAAGGGTAATCTTTCCAATGTGGTAGGAATATTGCCCGGAAAGTCAAGACCAAATGAATATGTCGTATTCTCAGGGCATTATGATCATTTAGGAATAATTGAGCCTGTGGGTCAAGATTCTATTGCGAATGGTGCAGATGATGACGCTTCTGGTGTCACAGCGGTGATTAGTTTGGCAAATATATTCGCTAAACAAGGCAACAATGAACGGACCTTAGTTTTTGTGGCTTTTACAGCAGAGGAGTCGGGTGGCTTCGGCTCCAAATATTTTTCGGAGCAACTTGATCCAAAAGACGTTGTAGCAATGATTAATATTGAGATGATCGGAAAGGATTCTAAATTTGGCCCTAATACTTTATATATAACAGGATTTGAAAAGTCTGATTTAGGAAAAATAATGCAAGCAAATGCAAAGCGCACAGATTTCGCTTTTTATCCCGATCCTTATCCAGACCAGAATCTTTTTTATAGAAGTGATAATGCCACACTAGCTGCTCTGGGAGTACCAGCACATACTGCATCGACTTCACAAATCGATCAGGACAAGTTTTACCATACGGTAAAGGATGAGCTACAAACACTCGATATTAAAAATATCATTTCATCTATAAAGGCAATAGCTGTGGGAACGGAATCTATTATTTCAGGGAAGGACACACCTACTCGAATTCCGCCGCTAAAAAATTAGAGATTTTCGGCAATAAAGATGTGAGGCTCATCAAAATGAACTTCATAAAGACCGTCTTGTTCGGTCTTATATTGGTGTAGGCTTATTTTTTTCAGCCCTTTAGTTGTAATCGCTTTGTTGGTATAATAATCTATTAATTCATCAGCCGCCGCCCATTTATTAAAACCAGATTTTATAGCATAAATTTTTTTACCCCCTTGAAATACAACAATGTTAATTAAATCAAGGTAGGGGAGAAGGTCCGTAAGTGTAAGATTGGATGAAAGAATGTTGGCGGCCGGATATCCTTGTTCAATAAGAAAGCTTAAGGCAGTATCTATAAAAGGGAACTGCTCCTGATAGATGAGTGTTACATTGTCTTGTTGTATAAACGCTTTGTGAGGCGTAACAATGATATCAATGTTACACCCTTGTTCCGCTAAGTGGATTGCGGAGGATTCATTTGCCACAATAGTTGGCGTCCATTCTAGAAGTTGTCCAAAAAGCTCGGCGTCAAGTGCATTAACATCGGCAACGATCAATGCTGGTTCTTGCTTTTCTTTTACGATGTGATGCGACGACATTTTTTTGTTTTTAAGGACTAGTGCTTGTGCTGGCTATGCAGGCAACGGCTTTTTCTTAAGCGAATAAATCATCTTATGTTATAAAAGCTAATGGTTTATCAAAAATTAATAAAACCATTAGCTAATTTATTTATCACTTATTCAATACTTCTACAATAGGACTTCCAATGCTCCCATTAGGTTCTTGTATATGAAGGAGCCCTGCCACTGTTGCTGCAATGTCTGTCATATTAGTTACTCGATTGGTCGCACCATGTTTTATGCCCCAGCCCATCCATACGAGGGGAATATGCGAGTCGTATGGATTCCAATTGCCGTGGGTAGTTCCGGTGGACTTTGGCGAACCACTGTACCATTGAGGTTCTAATACAATTTGAATAGCCCCACTACGTTTATAGTTGTAGCCATTGATAATGCGTTCTTTTATCCTTGCTGGAATGGCTGCTTCTGAAGCTTTATCCATATCGGTTACAAAAGCTACTCCTTCCAAGGTTTTTAAATAGCCGATAGCTTCAGAACGAATCGCACGTTCATCGAGGTTTTGCTGTTTAATCAAGGTATTATTTAAATGTACTTGATAATTGCTTAAGCTAAGGATTATCTTTTCTTGGCCGAATTTTGCCTTTAACAAATCATTCAAGCCTTTTTGCGCTGTTTTTGAGTCAAAATATCCACCATTTCCTTTTTGATCAATAAAAAATTGAGGATTATGGGCTGCCCCATGGTCGGCTGTTAAAAATACCGTGTATTGTCCTTCACCTACAGTTTGATCGAGGTATTTAAAAAAGCTTTCCAAATCCTTGTCTAAGCGGAGGTAGTTGTCTTCTACTTCAATCGAATTTGTCGCAAACTGATGGCCTATTTTATCAGGAGAAGAAATGCTTATTGCCAAAAAATCTGTATATCCTTGAGGGTTATTTCCCATATGCTCGTTACTAATGGCCGCTTTTGCAAGAGCTAATGTTAAGGTATTACCGTAAGGGGTAGTGCTTACTAAACCAAGTCCGTTTTCTTTAATTAATTGGGAAGTCTTAACTGGAAAGACAGGTTTTTCAGTTCCCTTGAATTTTCCTTCATAAGGATTATCATCTGTTATGCTTTGTTTGTAGCTTTCAATTGGATAAAGGGTATTCCAATCTTGCTTTAAGTATTTTTCTGCTAATTTCTGGTTATTAAAGTCTTTTACCCACTTCGGTAAATCTTTCATGTAAAAAGAGCTACTTATCCAATCACCGCTGCTGTCAAACCAATAAGCCGCATCTGCGAAATGTCCAGCAGGCAAAATCGCCCCTCTATCTTTTATAGCAATTCCAACTACTTTTGAACCAAAATTTGTAGCCAACTTAAGTTCATCGGTGATGGTGGAGGCTAACAAATTTTTGGGAGACATCTTTCCGGCACTATTGTCTGCAGCTGTTCCTACAGGTACTACACTATTGTCTTCGGTACAGTACATACTTTGGCCCGTTGCTTGAATTATAAAATCATTTCCGGCAATGCCATGTATCGCGGGGGTTGTGCCGGTATAAACGGAGCTATGGCCTATCGCGGTTACTGTTGGAATATAATTGATATACGTATTTTCACAACTGAAACCACTGTTTAATAAGCGTTTAAACCCACCTTCACCGTATCGATCAAAATAGCGATACAAATAGTCCCAGCGCATCTGGTCAACCATTATACCAACCATCAGCTTTGGCCGCTCAATGTTTTTTGAATTGTTAGGCTGTGCATGTAAAGTATAAAGACTGAAGCAGCACCATAGAGTTAAAAGTCGTTTCAATACCATATTTATAAAGTTTGATGATGGCAAACTTCGTAAATTATGAGGTGAAATAGGAAGTTGCCATGTGATTTTTCTGTTATACTTATTCGATATAATAAAAAAGGCATCCGTCTTTAGATGGATGCCTTTTAATATTGATTATAAACATTAAACCAATAGTCTCACGGGCTCTTCAAGCAATGATTTAACTGTCTGTAAAAATGCAGCACCCGTTGCACCATCTACTACTCGGTGGTCGCAACTAAGCGTCAGTTTCATGATATTACCTGGAACGACAGCACCATTTTTAACTACTGGGACTTGTTGGATGCCTCCAACAGCTAGAATACACGCGTCGGGTGGATTAATGATGGCTGTAAACTCATCTACACCAAACATGCCTAAATTGGATACTGTGAAGGTAGATCCTTCCCAGTCTTTAGGTTGCAGTTTTTTTGCTTTTGCTCGTTGAGCATAGTCTTTTACTTCGGCCGAAATATGAGATAGCGTTTTTCCATCGGCAAAGCGTACGACAGGAACAAGAAGCCCTTCGTCTACAGCAATGGCCACGCCCACATTGACATGTTCGTTATAACGGATCTTATCGCCCAGCCAAGAAGAGTTAACATTTGGATGTTGTTTTAACGCAACGGCAACAGCCTTAATTACCAAATCATTGAACGATACCTTCACCGGAGCAATTTCATTGATTTTTGTACGGGCTGTAATGGCGCTATCCATGTCAACTTTAATAGTAACGTAAAAGTGCGGAGCAGTAAAGAGACTTTCCGAAAGGCGCTTAGCAATGGTCTTACGCATTTGCGTTATTGGCTTTTCAGTGTAACTTTCCTCGCCTATAAATTGAGGAATAGTAACCGCCTTGGCTTCGCCGCTTGCGGCAGGGGCCTGTACTTCGGCTTTTGCCTTAGCAGCAGGGGTGAATGATTCTACGTCTTTTTTAATAATCCGACCATTTTCGGCAGATCCTTTAACCTCAGCAAGGTCAATGCCTTTCTCTTTCGCTATCTTTTTTGCAAGTGGAGAAGCCTTAACTCTTGATGAATCACTTGAAACAACTTCTTTTTCGGCTGCTTTATCTGTTGTTGATTCAGCCTCTTTTTCGGAAGTACTTTCTACTTTTTTAGCCGGTTTACTACTTTTTTGCTTTAATAATGGCGTAATATCCGTGCCTTCTTTACCAACAATGGCTATAATGTCATTTACTTTAGCTGCTTGTCCTTTTTCAACACCTATATGCAAGAGTGTGCCCTCCGCATAAGCTGTAACTTCCATGGTGGCTTTATCCGTCTCTACATCTGCAATAACGTCATCGCTTTTGATCTTATCACCCACCTTAAAGTGCCATTCCGCAATAACACCTTCTGTCATGGTATCGCTCAACAAAGGCATAGTAATGACGGTAGCGCCTAAGGATTCGGCGCTAACTTCCTCTCCCTCATCTTCACTTACTGTCTCTTCTTCAGGAGCTTTTTCGGTATCCTCTTTCTTAGTCTCTTCTTTTTTCGCTGATTCACCGCTTTGTCCATCAAGCAATGATTTATAATCTTCTCCCTCTTCTCCAAGCACTGCAATTACCGAATCTACGGGCACGGCTTCACCTTCTTTTGGACCTATATATAATAATGTACCTTCTTGATAGGATTCGAAATCCATGGTAGCTTTATCGGTTTCAACTTCAGCAATTAGATCTCCGGAGCTAACCTTATCGCCTACCTTTTTATGCCATTTAGCGATCACACCCTCTGTCATGGTGTCACTCATTTTAGGCATTCGAACTACTTCAGCCATAATATTATCTTGGGTTATATTTTTATCTGTTAAAATTAATTATTGTATTTGCAATTTTGCTTAATCCAATATATATGGATAATCCTTTTGCACATACACGTCTGTATACAACTCTTCTGGTTTAGGATAATCAGACTCTTCGGCAAATTTTACCGATTCATCAACAATACGTTTTACTTCAGCTTCTTCTTTTTCAAACCATTGCTCATCCGCATAGTTATTTTCCAGAATAGCATGTTTTACAGACGCAATAGGATCACGTTCTTTATATTGTTCTAGCTCTTCTTTTGTGCGGTACTTTGCTGGATCTGACATGGAATGGCCTTTATAGCGATAGGTACGAATTTCTAAAAAGGTAGGACCTTCTCCTGTACGTGCACGTTGTACAGCTTCATCCATAGCGTTATGTACAGCAACTACATCCATTCCGTCAACAGGCGCACTAGGCATGTCAAAACCTAATCCCATTTTGTATATGTCAATCATATTGGTTGTACGTTTAACGGATGTTCCCATCGCATAACCATTATTCTCGCAAACGAAGATTACAGGAAGCTTCCAAAGCATTGCCATATTGAAGGTTTCATTCAGTGAACCTTGTCTTACAGCACCATCACCCATATAACATACGCAAACATTATCTGTACCATTATATTTTTCTGCAAAAGCAAGACCGGCACCTAAAGGAATCTGGCCTCCCACAATTCCATGGCCACCTGCAAAGTTGTTCTCTTTATCGAAGAAGTGCATAGACCCCCCTTTTCCTTTAGAACAGCCTGTTACCTTTCCAAATAATTCTGCCATTGCAGCATTTGGACTCATTCCTTTAGCTATCGCGTGCGCATGGTCACGGTAAGCGGTAATCATCGAATCTTCCTTGCGTAAAACAGACATAGCTCCGGCAACCACGGCTTCTTGACCTATGTAGAGATGACAGAAACCACGTATTTTTTGTTGACCGTAAAGTTGACCTGCTTTTTCTTCAAACTTACGCATAAGTAACATTGACTTATACCACTCTAAATATGTTTCTTTTGTTATTGCTGTTGAACTCATTGCTTTATGTTCGTGTACTTAATTAACTGGAAGGCAAATCTAATCAATTGTTGTGAGATTCATAGAATGTAGGTGAGAGAAAGTGCATTATTATTCGTATTTTATAACCTAAATTTTAATAAATGTCTACTAAACAAGACATGTGTCAAAAAAATGTTAAAATTGTGTTTACTTTTTTTGACAAAGCGAAACTTTTACTTTAGATTTGCGACTCAACCTATTAGAATATGAATAGAAATTTACGCTAGAAAACACATTTTGTTAACCTTTAAAAAGGGTATCAGGATCTTGTAATGCAAGTCTGGTGGCCTCATAAAAGTAAATTAACCCGAATGAAAAAAAAGCTTTTGGTAGTATGCATGCTACTGGGTGGTTTATCAGCAAGTCTGAAAGCCCAAACATCAACCGAAAAAACTGGCTCTCCTGAAGATCCTGATAATCTAGCAAAAGAATATTTCTCTCAAATAATGGGAATTGCAGCTTCCGCTACTACTAACACCAAACTCTATCAATTTGTTTATGACTGGATTGGAACCCCTTATCGTTTAGGTGGGAAGACCAAGAAGGGAATAGATTGTTCAAAGTTTGCATACGAAGTGTATGAAAAAGTATTTAATACTTCCATTGGTAATAACTCCCGAAACATTTACACCCAAGTTGACCCGATTAATAAAAGCGAACTAAAACCAGGCGATCTGGTATTCTTTAAAATCCGAAGCAGATCCATTACGCATGTAGGGGTTTACTTAGGCGACAGAAAATTTGCACACTCCTCAACCAGTAGAGGGGTGATGATCAGCAATCTGGATGAAGCTTACTGGAGGCGCTATTATTTCAATGGCGGGCGCATGCTGAAAGCTCAGAACGAACCTAAAGAGGGGGAAGAAGAAATTCTCCATTTGAATTAGCGAGTAGACGCTAACGTTTTCATGATGAGCGTACTTTATTTGCGCATCACGTTTATAAACGGAGCGATATTTCCGTCTTAAGTACTTTCTTTAAATTTCGCATCGTCAATGTCCTAAAATCAGGGACTTCAATCTTCTTTTTTTAATGCATATCAAGTTTGCTTAACAGTTTTTTTCTGCTAAGTTTGTTTTTTTAAAAGCATATAATATTAGAAGGTGCTGCTTCTATTTGGCAAGTAAAATGTTTTTAGCAAAGGCCAAGGTATTAGTATTTTTATTCACAATAAATAGGGGTTATGGTAACTGATAAGGTTTTAATCTTAGATAAAGATCAGATAAAGAAAAAGATAAGTCGCATTGCCTATCAAATATTAGAAGATAATTTTGAAGAGCCTGAATTGGTACTGGCTGGCGTTGCCGACAGGGGTTATGTATTGGCAGAACGCTTAAAAGAAGAATTACATCAGATTTCAAGTCAGTTGAACGTAACACTCATAAAAATTACATTGGACAAGATAAGCTCCACGCTTATTGCAGGCACAAATGTACCTGTGTCAAATGCCCAAGACAAAGTTTTGATTCTTGTTGATGATGTGCTTAATAGTGGGAGGACCTTGGCATATGGCTTGGGAGTCTTTTTGAATGTGCCATTAAAAAAGATGCGCACTGCGGTATTGATTGACCGAAGTCACCATAAATTTCCTGTAATAAGTGATTTCTCAGGATTAAAGCTATCCACTATATTAAATGAACATGTATCGGTAACATTGGAAGGCTACGAAGATGAGGAAGATGCCGCCTATTTGCACTAGACAGTTAATGATTATATTTATTACCAGCTATGTGTGAGAACACAAGTGTCTAACTCATAACTGGTAAATACAATGCAAAATCTTGCTTAAAGTCTATTGATTTTTAATGTCATGCCCGGCTTGATCGCATTGCCACTTATATTGTTTGCCGCTTTAATATTACGTACGGTTACACCTCTATATTTTTGTGCTATTCCAGATAGGGTATCTCCTCTTTTAACACGGTAGGTAATGTAGCTTGCAGACGATTTTCTACTATGGCTTGACAGCCGCGATGACGCAGCTGGTTGAGAAATCTTTAACCTTTGCCCCGGAACAATCGCATTTCTTCTTAAATTATTCCATGCTTTAAGATCTTGTACCTCTACTTGGTATTTATTTGCTATAAGCGCAAGGCTTTCACCTCTTCTTACTCGATGATAAATAGGTTTTAGATCACTATTCGAAGCTGCTATCACCTGAACGGGAGCATCAGAAGGGTTATTCAATGCGGCATACAAGCTTGCATAAGCGGCTTTATCTACAGCAGGAACCACCAATCTTTTCGGCGACTCTGGTGTGCCGTTTATGACGTTCTTTTTGTATGCGGGGTTTAATGTGATTAATCGGTCAATATCAAGATTAAGCGCCTCTGCTACGCCAGAAAGTGGCACGAATTTGTCAATTAAGATAACGTCCGTTCCTTCAATATTGGCAGCAAAATTCTCAGACGGAGAGGTAATCCCCAATGCTTCGCTATTGCTTAAAACATACGTCATCGCAATAAAGGCAGGAACATAATTTCTAGTCTCTTGCGGAAGGTACTTCCTAATAGACCAGAAGTCTGGCTTAGATAAACCGGAACGTTGAATAGCTCTCGCTACATTTCCTTTTCCGCAATTGTAAGAAGCTATCGCTAGTTGCCAATCGCCGAATTCATTGTATGCATCCTTAAGGTAGGCAGCAGCAGCATAGGTCGCCGCATATGGATCTTTCCGCTCGTCTACATAATTGTCGATGTTGAGGTTAAATGCTTTTGCTGTAGCAAACATGAATTGCCACGGGCCTGTCGCTCCTACCCGAGATACGGCGTGTGGGTTTAGTGCAGACTCTATAATGGATAGGTACTTTATCTCTTGAGGTACATTTGCTTCAGCAAATGCCTTTTCATAGATTGGAAAGTAATACTGCGCTAAAGAGTTCATTTTAGAGAGATGGTTCTTGTAACGAGTAGAGGTGTAAGCATCAATATACGACTGCACATAACTATTGTACGTTAAAGGCACAGCCTTTTGTAGGGTGTCAAGTTGCTTTACAATATTTTGCGGAGATAGATACCAAGAAGGATCATGTGTTTGCAGCGATGAACTTGCTGTATCTAAAGAGGAAAGAAGTGTTTTGCTTTCTTTATTTAAAGGTTCGTCGGTACCCTTGTTTGTTGCTGCTTGCGTAAATTGGGCGCAAAACAACATACCTACGGCGAATGCCGAAAATCTTTTTAATGTCATGCCTTATATGTATAGGTTGTTGATTTCAATTAGTTTTAATTATCCATTTAATCCTTGTTATATTTCATC
>DATMSZ010000098.1:0-2210 GCA_035565175.1 Pseudosphingobacterium sp. | reverse complement strand
CTTATCTACTGCTTTACTTTCTATGTAATACTAGCTCATCTGAGTCAGATTAGAGAGATTTTGTGAAATCTTCCTATTCTACTTTTTAATTATTGTTTTATTTAATGCATCCGCAATAGAGCGTAATGAAAGTTTTGATAGGTCTATATCCCAGAGAGACTCATTTTCATTAATTACCCGCAATATTTTATCATTAAGATCAAATTGTTCGACAAAGCAATAGTAAAGCAGCCGTAAAAGCATTTTGGAGTTTCTATCTTCCTTTGGGTGTAGCTTAAAATACAGGTAACTGGATTTATCTTTATTTATTACATTGATTGAGATAATTTGCTCTTCTCCGAAAAATTGATACCCCGCTTCCTGTGCAGAAGATGGGTATAAAGGAAGCCATGATCTATGTGCAGGGACAGAATCTTCTAACGATTACCAATTACTTTGGAATGGACCCCGAGTTTTATTTCGTAGGCTACCTGCCACCCCTTAAAACCTACTCATTAGGATTCCAGGTGACTTTTTAACGATTAAGATTGATGATTAGTGATTTAAAATTAAAGATAAAGATTTGGATCATTAACGATTGAAATGATTGAAGATTTATATGTAATAACTCTAAATAACCAACAACAATGAAAAATATTATAAACTCTATAATAGTGCTTCTATTGATGCTTTATGCTGTTCTGAGCACGGTATCTTGCGAAAACCTCATAGAAACAGATTTTCCCAATAACCAGCTGGCTACAGAGCAGGTATTTGAAGATGAGAAAACCGCAGATGCGGCACTCGCAGGACTGTACGCCGGACTATGGACCGGTTCTGTGATCAGCGGCACCACAGACGGTTCCGGTGCTTTACTGGGAAATTATACCGATGATATTACCTGCGTTTTCACCAGTGCCGGAAATGGTATCCTTGATATCTACCATAACCAGCCACTGGCAACCAATGCTACCGTGAGCCAGGTATGGACAACGGCTTATCAGCAGTCCGAATGCTTTTCCTACTTCTCAGAAAATAGACTTGTATTTAAATTCCACATTGGTTCCGCAAAATGCAACATGTTCTTTACCATATTTATCAAAAATATATTGAAGAATGGTATCTCGTTCCTGCCAGGACCAGTCAATGTCAAAATCAGGAGGTGTTTTCCGGTTAAGATTCAGGAACCTTTCAAAATACAGGTCAAGCTCCAAAGGGCAGATGTCGGTTATTCCCAGGCAATAGGCTATGATGCTGTTCGCACCGCTTCCTCTTCCCACGTGCATAAATCCCATTGTATTGCTATACTGTATAATGTCCCATGTGATAAGAAATAGGCGCTGAAATTAAGCAGGTTAATTACCGTGAGTTCTTTTTCCACCCTTGCTTTAGCCGTTCCTTTATCATGAGGATAGCGCTCTTTCAATCCCTTATAAGCCAGTTCTTGCAGTAATCGGAAATCACTTTCCTTACTGCCGGTAAAGTGCTTTTTGTTCTTAGGTATTGTATAATCAAACTCAAAATGGCATTGTTCCAACATCCATGTTGTATTTTGGATAATTTGCGGATATTGCCTGTAGGCACTCAGCAAATCGTTGACAGGAATTAGCTTTTCATTTTCCTTGCAGTAGTCATTTTCCTCCAGTTTTGTAATGAGGGTATTAAGATCGATTGCCCGTAAAATCCTGTGCAGGTTATATTCTTTTTTTGTTCGGAAAGTAACTGGCTGCAATATGACCATTCTGGAAAGGTATCTTATCAGTTTGGGATTTACCAACAGATTGAGCTCCTCTGGTCTTACACCTATATACTCATTGCTCTTAAGCTTAGCAGGGAAATCACTTAATGGGTAAATGGTAAAAACATCGGAAAAAAAAGGGTGATGCTTTGGTAATTCCTTACCTTCACAATTATGTCCGGTCAAAAGACTATTGATTTCGCCCAGCCCGTGTTTGCTTTTTGCCAGACAGATATAATATAAGTTGTTATCATTCCGGATTTCCATTCCGACCACAGGTTTAATGCCGTGCATTCTGCACAACCTGTGAAAATCATAAACGCCTGTAATTGTATTAATATCCGTTAATGCCGCAACCTGAATATTGAGCTCAACACACTGTTGAACCAGTTCTTTAACGGAAATAGTCCCGTACCGTAGGCTGTGATAGGAATGACAATTTAAAAACATATCGGAAATTATTATGTTAGAAATCCTGAAGCTCTCCCAACGC
>DATMSZ010000097.1:0-40288 GCA_035565175.1 Pseudosphingobacterium sp. | reverse complement strand
TTTAATAAAAAATAAGCATCCGCTAATGTGGATGCTTATTTTTTTTTACTTCTCGTCAATAATGCTTTTGTTTATTTGTATTTGGTCTACTACTTGTAAAATTTCCACTTTGTCTGAAAATTTACATCTAATGGCATTTCCAGCAAGATAGCTCTGATCATTTCAACGGGCATAGCATTTAGTTTAAGCACGGCATCATGAAACGTTTTTTCCGTCATTTTCCCCGCGTTCAATACTTCTTTTTGTAATGCATAAAACTGCAAACCACCGATATAATAAGATACCTGGTAAATAGGAAAAGCTTGACTATCCCTTGAAAGTGGCCAATTGAGTTCACTTTCTACATTCGCCCGTTCATGCCCTACTTCATCTACCAAGAAATCAGCACATTGTTCTGGCGACCATTTGCCTAAGTGAAAATTAAGCTGAAAAATGATGCGGGCACAACGATACTTCCGCCAAAATAACATTCCCATTTTTTCTTCCGGCGTGCGGGCAAAGCCCTTGTCCCACAAAAGCATCTCCCAATAAAGTGCCCAGCCTTCCATCCAAAACGGCGTATCAAAATTTCGATAGGTTCTATTGCGTGCGTTCATGAAAAACTCCAGATTATGTCCAGCAATCAGTTCATGATGCACTGTCGCTCTCGAAAAATAAGGATTATTACCTAACATACGCATTTTAGCCAAATCATAATCCATAGTATTGGTAGGATACGTAACACTTATTTCCCAACCGCCGGTAAAGAAAGCATTTGATTTCTGGCGTTCGGGCGACATCATAATCATTCCCCAGGTCTCTTCAGCTAACGGCGGAATATTTATCAAATCGTTCTTTTTCAAAAAATCGACCGACTCCTGGTATAACTTGTTAATCGCTTCAGGTTGCTTGCCCGGAGGAACAGCGCTTTCCTTCACTTTTTCAAGTGCTGCCTTCCAATCCTTATCAAAGCCCATTTCCTTTGACGCTTTAAGCATTTCCTCTTGACACCACGCCATCTCCTTATGTGCAATGGCCAGCAACTCTTCCGGGCTGTAATTCACCATCTCCAATTTCAGGAGGCGTACGAGCTCTTCTCTTCCGATAGGGGAGCGGGTATAAATCCCCATTTTATTAGGCTCTTGTTTTGTTTTAAAAGCTTGAGAATAACGGCCCAACGCACTGTCGGCCTGCTGGTATGACTTTGGCACCCACCAGGTAAAGGCCGGATCATAACCGTTGTAAAATTGGAAAATACTATTTGCAGTTTTTCTTAATAGCTGAAGCTCCTCCTGTGCAACTCTAATCTCTTCTGGACTTAACACAACCGCCTCCAATTTCTTTATGAGCGCAGGTACCTGCTTCGCTAGCTCATTGAAGTTAGCAGCTACTTGGGGCGCATCTAACGGCAGCCCTCGTCTACGCAAACGCTCCAGAGAAAAAAGACTATCAGCAAAAGGAAACCACTTCCTCAAACCAGTCATAGCGTTTTCTTGTTGGTCAATGACATGTAGATTTTCCTTTAAATCTCGATTAAATAAGAGATAATCTACCTTGCATTCCTGCGGAAGGGTCTTAAATTGAACGGCCTTGAATTTTGCAAGATAAGCCTCATTCAATTCCTTTAGACGCTTTTGTCGATCGGGGGAGCCCAACCCTTCAAATGAACGATATCGCGGTGCATTTTCGGAGGGTGAATAAAAACGATATATAGCGGCTTGATCTGCTTCAAACTGCTGCATAAGATAGGGTATCTCTTGACAGGGCACATAAGGTTCGGGAGAAATCTGTGCGTTAACCAAGGGCCAATTAACAAAAAGCTGCACAGCAACTATTGATAAAAAAAATCTCTTTTGCATTTCTTTCAAATAAAAAATGCCAAATCGTTTGATTTGGCACTAAAAAATAAATAATTATTGTGCATCCCACCATACCCGCTTTGTCAACGCATCACCACTATGTTGAGGTTGCGGATTATTGGTCAATTCATTCAAAGGATAGAGCATTTTCCGTGGAATATCTGAAACTGCGTTCTGCACCCTTGATAGGGCGGGGTATCCTGTTCTACGCCAATCGTTAAATATTTCAGATGAGAGAAAATTGACAACAGCTTTCTCTTCCATAATGTAAGATAAAGCGTTATCGCCATTGATATTTCCTCTGCTTGCCAAGTAAGAGGCGATTGCAGTGTCAGACGAAACGCCAATATGCGCCATATCTGCTTCAATAGCTTGCCGGTAAAAGGGTGCTGCCGCTTCTACCCCTGATAAAATTAAGCTAGCTTCTGCTTTCAGCAATAGTGCCTCTCGATAGTTAATTAAATAAAGTGGAGAATTTGCACTTGCGTAAAAGGAGCCTCCTAAAGAATACGATTCAAGCGAACCAATACCTGCAGAGCCAATAACCCTACCCAAATAGGCGTTATTTTGTTTTGATCGTGTAATAAGCTGAGCTATCCTTGGGTCATTTCGGTTCACCAAAGAATCAACTGTTTTTGACGACAAAATAATCGTTTCAACCGGTAAAAAATTTCTATACCACCTATTTTCCTTTCCAGCTGTTCCGTCATACACCAAACGCAAATCATCCGAATTACTTTGCATACCATTTTCTAGTGCGCTGAGCGCTAATTGGGCCTGCGCAGCTGCAGTATGGTTTGGTGCTTTTGTGAGATGCATATAGTACCGCGCTTTTAATGTATAAGCCGCCCTAATCCACTGTGCGGTATTTCCCTGATAGAAAAAATCCCTGTTTCCAGGCGGCGTTCCTCCAGCTGCCTGAAAACTGGCGATACCTTCATCCAACAACGTTTGAATTGTAGTATAAACCGCCTCCTGGCTATCATATGCCGGAGTGAAAGTCTCGGTTGCATTCAATCCTTGAGAATAAGGGACATCTCCCCACATATCGGTTGTATAAGCAATTGTATAAGCTGTTAACACACTGGCTATCCCACTGTAAATGGTATTACCTTTTTCGTCTGCCTGTTTTTTCATCAATCGAAGATTCTCCAGACAATCCGTGTAAGTATAACGCCAAGTGTCATTTAAATCTGCAGGATTTAACAAATAAGTACCCACATTAGGTGGAGCTTGATTCAAAGCTATTAATTGCATAAAATGTGCAGCATTGATAGATGCCCAACCAGCAACCACATTATGCACTAAATTATATTCGATAGCGGGCAATAACAACGACTCTTGTACTAACGAAGGTTCATTAGGATTTTCGTTGACATCCAAAAATTTCTCGCAGCTGGAAAACATAAGTGCCGCAGAGAGTAGGATATAAGAAATTGACTTTTTCATCTTTCTATCAATTAAAAGGTAAGGGATAAAGTGAAATTATACGATCTAGATGTTGGGGCAGAATTTCCGTACAAGCCCAAGGCATCATTTCCTGATCCATAACTATTTACTTCAGGATCAGAACCTGTAAAATGAGGCGCATAAATCCACAAATTTCGTCCCGTTGCAGTCACTGAAGCGCGTTGAAAAGGTGTTTTCTTTACGAACTTTTGCGGGAAGTTATAAGTTAAACTCACATTTCGGAGTTTTATATAGGTACCATCCTGAATGGCTGCCTCGTAGATGGCATTAAGTCGTTGATAGTAATCCTGCCCCGACACCGTAACAGTATTCGGTTGACCCGTATTTACGTTCACGCCTTCTACAACTCGGTCTTCTCTATTTTCGGTTACTTTAGGTGTACCATAAAAGAATCCATAGCGATCATCTGAGTTCATAATATCTCCCCCTTTTCGCATATCGAAGAAAAAGCTCAAATTCAAATTTTTATAGGTAAAGCTATTGTTTAGGCCAGCCAACCAATCGGGTTGAATATTTCCTATTTTCTGGGATGGCCCGATAACGGGTAAGCCTGTATCATCTATTAACTTTTGCCCTTCATTATTGTAGCTATAGCCCGGCGCATAGAAGGTGCCGTAAGGATCGCCAACAAAAGCGAAGGTCTGGCCAATTTGTACCTGATCGGCGCCACCATAAAGCTCTGTTACCCTATTTTTTATTTTTGTAAAATTGAAGGTAAAATCCCAAGAGAAATTTTCACTTTTTACAGGTGCAACATTTAATAAAGCCTCGATTCCACGATTATACATACTCCCTGCGTTAATATAGGAATTGCGATAACCTGTGGAGTTAGCTAAGGTTATGTACGATAATAGATCCGTATGATCGCGATCAAAATAATTAAATTCCAAGCCAATACGATTTTTTAGAAACTGGGTTTCCAAACCAATTTCAAGCTCAGTGGTTGTTTCGTTCTTTAGGTTGGAGTTACCCAAATCGCCACTGATTAAAAACCCCGGCACTCCATTGAATGGAAAATTAGTGGCCGTAGAGTAAACGGTAGCCGTTGCATAGGCACTTACGTTATCATTACCTACTTTAGAATAAGAAGCCCTTAGCTTACCGAAGCTTAACCAGGGAGCTTTATCTTTTATCAGTTCTGAAAACACAAAACCTCCAGATGCGGAACCATAAAAATAAGTTCTGTTTTCCTTAGCAAACACAGAGCTTTGCTCCATACGCCCAGTAAATGAAAGCGTAAGCATCTTTTTATAATCAATTGTTGGTTGCGCGTAGAACGATACACGACGAAAACGTCTATAGTTTTCAGTACTTATTTGGTTTTCGGTATTGCTAATATTATCAAAATCTTCAACAGTGAACCCTCCTGTTCCTTCCAGTTGATATTGCTGGTCATAAGTGGAAAACACATTGTTTCCAACCAACATGCTTACCTCCACATCATCTCCAAGTTGTTTTCGAGCCTCTGCAATTAAATCATGATTGAATTGGCGGTAGTTGTTGTTACGATCACGTAAAATACCGGTGGTTCCTACGGGAATGCTGGGTGCTTCATGGTATTTAGATTGTTCCGAATAGATGTCTGCACCTAAACGTTCTGTAATAGTTAACCAGTCTGTAGGTGTATAGTTAAAAGTTGCTACAGGAATGAAACGGTTTCCCCGCACATCGTTATACACATTATCTAAAGCCCAATAAGGGTTATTGCGCGAATAGCGAAAGACTTGTTGTGTGCCATCTTCATTAGTAGCGGGCAAAGGATTCCACGAAAAAGGAGCAGTGTATACGGTCCATAAAGGCGCTTCCAAACCATAACCTTCCGGTGTCCGATGCGCCGTTGTAGCAACATAATTAAATTGAAAAGTTGCCGTAAAATTATCGTAAATCTTATTGCTAAATTTAGCGAAGGCAGCATGTCGTTTATAGTTTGTTGTAGGAATGGTTCCTTCCTGATCAAGGTATGAATAAGACATAAAATAATTGGACTTATCCGTTCCACCCTGTACGCTTAGTGTGTTGGTATAGGTCTTTCCCGTTTGGAAAAAGGCATCCATTGGATTTACATTACGTACCGGTTGCCCACCTACTGTTAACGTATCTAAACGAGGACCCCAAACCAAGCTTGTTTTCTGATCATTGTCTACCCCATTCCAATATACCCCTCGATCACCTTGTGCATAGGTCGATTGCACTTCTGGATAGATTGCTTTATCAAGTGAAAATTGTGTGCTAAAGTTGAAACTGGGCTTCTGATCTTTGTTTCCATTCTTGGTAGTAACAATCACAACACCACGTGCTGCACTCGAGCCATATAATGCCGAAGCGGCTGAACCTTTCAATACGTTTATACTTTCAATAATAGCCGGATCGATATCTGAAAACCTACTAATACCACTTCCGTTTCCATTATTGCCTGTTTGAGCGTTGTTGATTGGCACGCCATCTACTACTATCAAGGCTTCATTATTCCCACTTAAAGAACTTGTACCTCTGATCACGATCCGAGAAGAGCTTCCTGGCTGGCCGGAAGAGGAGGTTATCTGTACTCCGGAAACTTTCCCTGTTAAGGCATTAAGCGCGTTAGGCTCTTTGGTTTTGGTAATATCTGCTCCAGAAACCTCTTGCGTACTGTACGTTAATTGTCGCTTTTCGCGTTTAATCCCAAGAGCAGTAACGACCACTTCGTTTAAGGTTTGATTATCCTCCTCTAGCTGGATGGTAAGCTGCCCCTGTCCGTTAAACGGTATTTCTTGCGATTGGTAACCTAAAGCTGTTATCACCAATGTTGCTCCCGAGGGTGCATTAATAGTGAAGGCACCCTCGGAGTTGGTGGAGGTGCCTGTGGAAGTCCCTTTAATACGGATGGACACTCCTGGTACAGGTGAAGCCGCAAGATCGACCACCTTTCCTTTGAGGGAGGTGGTTTGCGACTGTACTCTAAAAAAGCTTAACAGGCTGATCAAGAGTAAAATTAAATAGTTAATTCTCATGAGTAATTTAGTGTTGGTGTTCGTGCTGGTTGAATTTTCTTGAAATCTCTACCAACAAAACTATTACATCATGATGTTCAATGATTATCAAATCTTAACTAGAACAAACCGTATATTAGCATATATATAAATTTTATGTTAAATTTTTGGGTTTTTATCATCTTTCAACACCATTTAATCGTGAAAACGAAAAAAATAAACGAGAAAATCTCATTTTTTTTAAGTCCTTTCAGTCCGTTTCCCTAAAAACAAAATCGGAAAAAACGCCAAATCCTGTTTTTTCACCATAACTTGCTTGGTACGGCCCTATCTGTAGCGTCTGATCCTTCAAGTCCGGTCTAAAATAAGGGCTCCCAGGTAACTCCTTCCATTTTTGACCGTCATGACTTCCTCTTATAAAGAATAAATTGCCTTCTCGTTGAATCTGCAAATAGGGATGAAATTCGTAGCCTAAGCCGTTATTTTGCTGAATCCGGCGACCGTTGTCGATCGTCGTGATGATATTTCCTATTCCCCATCCCAGCATAACACCGTTCTGAAGAAGCGCTATCTGTTGTGACAAGGGGCTTCTAACCATTAAACCAACTTCATTTGCTCCTAAAGGCCTTTTTGCTTGGTAACCACTTAAATCAGCTATTTTTATTTGAGCAAGAAAATTACCTTTACTCTCTTTGTATAAGAAGGGACCCCTCTTCCCGGTTCCATCCCACTGACTTTCTGCAGAAGCTAAAGTGATCGCGTTACCAGATTGATGCATCCGCAGGCTATCGGCTTCTTTACCACCCACGCCGTCCCATAAAGTACCTGCCACCCCGTCAACAGCGAAGTCATGATTATCATTAGCATTAATTTCTGCACCTGTCATCATTTTATTAGCCGGTAAAATTGTCGGAGACGAGCTCCATACATTCCCAAATCGGTCTTTTACATGTATCCTAAAACTTTTCGAGCCGATAACAGGAAGGCCCTCCGCTAAATAATAGCCATACGATTGCCATTGACTCGTCTGATCTGATTCAAGTTCTTGGAAGCAGTATTGATAAGATGAGCCCAGAAAACTAATTGTATCTGCTTGCATAAAAGCCAAATTTTCGTTGAGCCATTTGGGAGCGATACTAAAACGTACGTTTGGTCGTGTAATATTGCCGACTTTGCGCCCATATTCTTCTGCATTTACTTTTAGGCCTGATGATGGCACAGCAAAGTTCATCACCCGGACTTCCTGCCAGTAACTATTTTTACTCGTTAAGGCAGATTGAAGTAATTTCAAGGCCTTTTTTCCTTCAGTCAAGACACCTTCGCTATATCCATAATAATACTCTCCTTTCTTCCCAAACCCTATCCAACGCCATGCACTGTCCCGATTATCGGCTATTGAGGCCGTGAAGGTAAACTCGGGTAAACTATCCAGATACCGCCATATATAATCTGCTAGTAAGGATACTTTATCGTCTTTAAAATGGACCGCCAGTTTATGATTAAAATCTAGTACTTCGGCAGATTTTTTCGGCAGAACCAGCTTTCCCAACATACGTCCTTCATTGCTCCACTCTTCTAAGGGTCCGAATGGAAGATTTTTTGCATCGAAGGACACCGCATAAGGACCATCATCCATGCTTACACTTTGCTTTAAAATATCGCTATTATCCAAAGCTTCGGCATATATTCTTAAAGAAGACAAAGCACCACTAAAAATTTTTTGTTTGTAATTATTAGCTCCGATTGTTATACGATCAGCCTTTTCTAAAAACAGCATACGATTACCCTTATTTTCCAGCCTGCCATCTACATAAAGTTTTTCTTCCGTTCCATCGAAAACAACTGCTATATGATGCCATTTTGACTTCTCAGGTAGTTTATTGAAATTTAGATTTGACCATCCCCCGTGAACAAGCGCGCCACTTGTCTTATCCCTTCCATATCCAATTGAAGCATTGGTAAGATCTCGATTTCCACTGGCCCAATCTACAATAACTTCTTCTCTGTCAATTTCGGGGTTAAATACCCAAGCACTCACGGTGAAGCTACTATTACCACTCAAGGTGCTTGGCGCTGTAAAATCAGATCTCCAGAAAGCTTGTCCGTCTAGCATAAAAGCCTTCTTTCCTTGAATAAGGTCTGTGTAAATATTTCCGCTATTCGCAAAAAACTTACCCCCTAAGATTCCTTTGTTTTCAAGCTGGCTAACATCCGTTCCTAAATCATATTTTTTAGCATCCACCTCTACTAGAAGGCCTAAGGGTTTATTTTTATCAATAGGTTTTTGCAATGCTGAAAGTTCCCCTTCTTCTTTTCCTATGCCTGCTTCCCTAAAGATCTTTACGTTCCAGATAGCCTTATTCAAACCTGGAATTTGCGTGTCTTTTAAAGTAATTCGAATATACCTAGCTCCTACATCTCCATAATCTTTCATCGGGCTACCCCATTGCCTATTATCTGTCTTATCTGCAAAAGTATACCAGCGTTTTCCGTCTGTTGAATATTCAATGAGATATTGATAATACCAGGTAGCATATTCAAATTGTGTCAAGATACTTCTTACGCGTTCCACTTTTCCTAGATCAACCTGCCACCACGCATCCTGCATATTATCAGCCGACTTCCATAAAGTTCCGTTATTATCGTCGGCAGCGTATATAGGTTTGAAATCACGGTTATAATAGGAAGAAGCTGTTACTTCTTTTCCAATCGCAAGATTTTCATAAGGAACAGTGCTCTTAGCCAATAAGCCTATTCCCGTGTGTGTAGGAAGAACCTTTTTTATATTACCTTCCTCATCAAATTCCAATTTATCTGCGGCTACCTGTCGGTGAAAACCGCCTCCACTATGCGGATTATTATGTCGGTGATAAACGATATAATAATCATCGCCTTCCTGCAATACACTGTTATGACCGGGCCCATGTACCGTACCGTCTTCGTTGGTAACTAAAACGGGGCTGTTTTTTCCATAAGTAAAGGGCCCCATCGGTCCGGTTTTGCTCATTACATAATGTACTTTATACGTTTCATCTTCACAATGCTCTGCGGAGTACATTAAATAATAAACACCTTCTCTTTTAAACATGAAAGGGGCTTCGAAGAAATCTTTCGCAATCGTATTAGGTACAATGCCGGTTTTTGCAAATGATTTCATATCGGCGTTTAGCAAACCTATACCGCATCCGCTATTGGGATAAATCCCCCAAGTACCCCAAAACATATATATTTTACCATCATCATCTTTAAAAGTTTGCCCATCTAATGTGATCACGTTTGGCACGAAATAATTAGGAACTACGGGTTTGTCATCTGGTAACAGGGAAGTCCAGGGGCCTGTAGGTGAGCTTGAAGAGGCTCCATATAGTTCAACGGGTTGACTATAATACATATAATATTTCCCGTCATATCCTTTATTGACATCAGGAGCCCAATAAATGGGTGTTGTTGGCCAGTTCATCGGCTGCATATACCAATTCACAAAGTCTTTGGAAGTCCATACCTGAGCGGGGCCTAAACCAAAGCCATTACCGTCTGTTGTTGCGTAAACATAATAGGTATCTCCCCATTTTTTAACGGTGGGATCGGCAAAATAACCCGGAATTATGGGGTTACCTGTCCCGGCTGAGTTGTGCATTAGCTCTTGCGTAAATCCACTAATCGAGAGAAGAAGTAGAAAGAAAACAAAAATCCATTTTTTATCCATCATATTTTTAAAAATAAGGAAAGGCCATCCCTTGCTTATAGAGATGACTTTCCAAACCAATTAAACAAACATAAACCAAAGTTTGAACTCTTTATTTCCTGAAAATCGATGAATTATCTCACTTGCTTGGTTTACCCATTAAGATCTTGTTAGGTTAATTAAACATAGCTCGCCCCCTTAAAATTGCGATTCTCTTGCTATTCTCGCATTCTCAGTTTAACTGATTCTAATTGATCCATTAAACGTCATTTAAACATTTAATAGAAGCAAAACTAACAGAAGCGTTCCGTCGAAACTACGCTGATTTTAGCCTATTTTCACCAATTTTTACCAATATATATGATTAATCATTTTGCAATTCGATCTAAGCGAAATAAAACACAAAACAACTGACTATCAAGTATTTAAAAATAATTCGTATTAATATTAGGGAATCATACATTAAAATAATGCTTGTTTAAACAGAAATACATGCTTTATATTTGTTTCATAAATTTCAAAAAAACATTTATAAAAGAACCATTTATAGCTGAGGCTAAATCCGATAAGAATATGGCTAGTTGTCCGGAAAGTTAAGCAAATTCCAATTGGATTCAAGTACACTCCCGTATTAAGCTACCCGATCTATAGTTTCGATCCCGCCTGCACGTACCCCGACGACGCTGCACAACGCTCGACCATGATACACGAAAGTATCCATGCCTTATCAGCAGATTATGAGCTTAAAATAGGCTACCTGGTTCCACCAAGGTGGAAATGTGTGGTTTCAGCAAACCGCGGATGCACCAGACGCAGGCTTCTGGGCGGAAAACAATACAGCAGTGTCTTTCCTACCTTTTTAGGATTGGTACTTGGCGACAAAGCGGTGCCATGGCTTTGGCGTTACCAAGGTGAACAAACCAGAACAGCCAAATTTGACTACCACTTAGAATTGGCGGATGGTATACTGCAAAAGACCTATTCCAAATAATTCATCCATATGCTACTAAGTTTCTAAATGAAATAGGGTAGCCGTTCTTAGGACGGCTGCTCTACAAATTCCCTACATGGAACAAGGGAAGTGATGTATAACACACTTCCCTTGTTAGTTTTTATAAGAACAGAAAAAATCAGGCTCAATCGTTGCCTAGTATCCATTATTCTGCATCAGTTTAACATTCGAATTAATGAATTCCTGATGAATAGGGAAAATCAATTTGTAAGAGGATGCTGTACCTTCTGCATCTTTACAGAACCAAGATTTACCCAAATAAACAGGGGTTCCGCTGCTCAATTTAAAGCGGATGAGGTCTTGCCTTCTATGATGCTCTCCCACAAACTCCCAAGCTAAATCGTCCAACAATCCGCCCAACTCAATATCCCCTCCACCCTCAACCGTCTTCCAAGCCCCATTTTCATAATGTCCATAGTTATAAACACTAGCTCCTTTTAATTGAGCAACCGTTCTAATCGCTTTTTCGGGATGTTGTTTAAAGGCACGTTGCCTAACCTGCGTAACCAAATCGGCCGCCATCTGTTCATCACGTCCCAAGCGCAGCAAACACTCCGCCTTCATAAAATAGGCATCCGAAAGGCGGAACAAGGGCACGTCGTCGCCATAGGTACCCACATTCCCTGATACCACCTCGTATTTTCTGAAACGAGCACCTTGATTAGGTGCTGCACCGTCAATACTCGTGACCTCTTTGGTATAGACAAATGGTGTACCCTCTATCATAATAGGTTGGCCGTTATAATTATATTGCTCCCCCATCAACCAAGTCTTTTCGAAGCGTTCATCATCCTCATCGTACGTGTCTATAAATTGTGGTATGGCTCCACTCCCATTCCACGGAGCCGCTGAAAGATTAAATGTTTGAGCACTAGCTGCATGGAAAGCCTTATTTGAGAGATAATTACCTGCAGCATAGGTAATATCATATGGTATCCCAAAAATTACTTCGGGATCGGATGAAATATCCGCTTTAAACGGCCCCTCATAATTGGGAGAAAGATTGTAACCCGCAGAAAGAACCTCCTCCAATTCAACCAGCGCCTTTTCATAATAACTGTTATCGTTGGTGCCGAACCACGCGTTATAGTTAAGATACATTTTTGCCAGCACCATGTTGGCAGCGTATTTATTCATATGACCGAAATTGGTTTTGCTTTCACCCAAATCCGCTTTTACTGCATCTAACTCGGATACGATAAAATCAAAAACCTCTTGAGGGGCTGCTTGTTCGGGCAGAAATCCGGCAGGTAAATCCTGCGTGGTAACTAGGGGCACATTTCGAAAATTGTCTAACAAATAATAATAGAAAAGCGCTCGCATAGCTCGCATTTCCGGGACAAACTTTGCGGTAGCCGGATTATCCAAATCCAGCAAGGCATTCGCCCCCCCTATCCCCTTATAGGCATTTATCCAAAGGCCGTAAAAATGAGATATATTCGGATTAAACTGATGCTTATGCATCGCCACATAATAGTCGCCCCAGCCAACACCGATTCGCAAAGGTGTCATAATAAGATCCGAGGATTCTTCATAAATATCAAAAAGACCATCCCAACCCCAATATAGCGTTCTTAATGAGGCATGTACCGGAGCTACCAGATTTTGTATGTCATCCTCTGTTAATTCGGTCTTTTCCGTAGCAATTGTACTGTAAATATCTTCGTCTAGCTTAGTACACGCGTTCATAAATAGTAGAGAAAAGCAAAGTACGATCGCTAACACACTACTCCTTCGTTTCAAAACATTCTTCTTCATAACTTCAGCAATTGATTATAAGGTTAAATTAAGGCCAAAAGTAAATGATTTGATGGTAGGATATTTATCCCGTGGGTCTAAGCCGGCACCCATCAAATTGCCGTTAGTGAGTTCCGGATCTAAACCTGAGTAGCTGGAAATAACAAACAGATTCTGCCCGGTGAGATAAAGCCTCAAATTTTTGATATAAGGTATTTTGGAAAATTTAAATGTATACCCGAGGCTAATGTTATCCATTTTCACAAAGTTTCCGTTCTCCAAGTAATAGCTCGTAAATGTCTGCGATTGGCCGGAAGACAACGGTGCTATACCAAATACTGGATCCTGCGCTGTTTTCAAACGGTTATAAGCAATTGAATTGTTTTCATAAAACATACGCTGTTCATTCAGAATTTTAAAGCCCCACTGACTGCTCAATTGCATATTGAGATCAAATCCCTTATATCTGAAGCTATTGGACCATCCCAAGTATACTTTTGGCACTCCATTCCCTAAATATTGCCGATATGTATCGTTTAACATGTTTTGGGTCAATTGTACCGTCTCACCAGTATTGGGGTCTTCGATAAGCCAAAAACCATCGTCGGTAACACCAACCGCCTTAGGCCCCCAGTAATTACCGAACGATTGTCCTTCCTGTAATTTATGTGTCGGAACAGAAATTGGATCTCCGGCATAGGCTCCATAAATAAAGTTGGCAGTTTGATATAAGTTGTTCGAAAGGCTTATCAACTTATTATCATTATGCGAAGCCGTTACCATTGAACGCCATTCAAACCGACTGTTTCGTACAGGTACGACATTGATCGATACTTCCACACCACGATTGCGCATCTTCCCCACGTTAGCCATAGTAGTAGGGTATCTATTCGGTGGAACTGGCACATTGTAATCCCATAGCATATCAGACGTCCGTTTGTTGTAAAAATCTACTGACCCGCTCACGCGTTCGTTGAACAAACTATAATCCAGCCCGATATTCAGTTCTGCAGAGCGTTCCCATTTCAAATCAGGATTTGGGTTGGAGGTTACATCTAAACCACTGATCCAGCCTTGATCATAATAGAATGTACCATAATTATATCGCGTAAGCGATTGATAAGGATCGTTTGGAATAACGCCCGTGACTCCATATCCCGCCCTTAATTTCAGGTTATTGATCCAGGTGGCATCCATTAGAAAGGGTTCATTGTTCATCGTCCATCCCACAGAAACTGCTGGAAAATTCCCCCACTTATTATTGTCGCCAAACTTCGAAGACCCTTCTCTTCGGAAACTCGCCAATAGATTGTATCGATTTTTATAGCTATAGCTCACTCTTCCGAAAAAACTGATGAGCCGATCGTCATACCTATTACTGGTAATGGAAGCTCGACCATCTTTCAAGGCCTCTCCAGCGGCTATGTTGTGATAGGAAAAGACATCTGTTGGAAAATCAAAATTATACATGGTTCCACTTTCAACCTCATTATACAAATAACTATAGCCCCCCAACAGATTGAAGGAGTGATCGCCAATAGTCTTTACATAATTGGTGGTGAGCTCCAAATTATCAGAAACAAGGTCATAATCGTTCCTGTTTGCCGAACCGTTTAATCCGTTTACTAAGGATGTATAATATTTTTTGGTGCTATAATAACCTTCTAAAGTGGTGGTATTCCTTCTTGAAAGCATCAGATTGGTTTTCCATCCCTTAATAGGCTCTAGCGTAATATTTCCGGTTAACCGGTACCACCTCTGTTTATTATCCCCTTGCCGTTCATTTAAAATGGATACCGGATTATAGTATTGGAAAACGGATAGATCCTCATAATAGCTTCCGTCTTCGTTATAAATAGGGGCTGTCGGATTCCGTATCACAGCCTGTCTATAGGGACTGCTCAAATCGGCTGCGGTAGATGCATTGATATTACTTTTCTGGCTAGCGTTCACCAAGTTAACATTTATTTTCAACACATCGTTCAACATATAATGTGTAAGATCAAATGAAGTCTTAATACTATTCAGGTCGGTCATTTTCATAACGCCATCTTCATTTCGATAGGTTACATTCGCAGAATAAGTAGTAGATTTATTGCCCCCTTGTATACTTAAACTATGGTTTTGAGATATGCCTGTCTGCGTTACGGCATCTAACCAGTCAGTGTTGGCGCCAAGGTCTTTGTAAGCCGTTAAACCATTCCGTACGTCGTTTGCATCCATAAAGTCCGGCACTTTAAAAAAGGAAGAAATTGCTCCGTAGGCATGATAGTTCACATTTACCTGTTCATTCCTGCTACCCTTTTTCGTTGTGATTAATATCACCCCATTGGCCCCTCTCGTCCCATAAATAGCAGAAGCTGAAGCGTCTTTTAATACATCTACAGATTCAATGCTTTCCGGAGGCACGGTTGCAAAATCACCCACTATACCATCTACGAGGACTAGAGGGGCAGCATTTCCTTTAAGAGTAGAAAAGCCCCGAAGCATCACCTGTGAACCTGCTCCAGGCGAACCCGAACCTTTGGTAATGGTCAATCCGGCAACTTTGCTACGAATCAAATCTGCTGCGTCACGTACATTTCCCTTTAGAAAATCTTCCGACTTTACACTTACCACGGCACTGGTAACTTCCGATTTACGCTGTGTTCCGTAACCGATAACGACCACCTCATCTAATCCCGCTAAATCTTCCTCTAAAGAAACTTGGATGGTCCCCGTTCCTACAGCTGTCTGCTCCTGCGTCTTATAGCCAATATAAGTAAAAACCAAGGTAGAGCCTGAATCTTGAAGCTTAATAGTAAAATGTCCATTGGCATCTGCCTTAACACTATTACCTCTTCCCTTTTCCGTAATGGTTACCCCCGGAAGCGGCTCTCCTTTACTGTTTTTTACAATTCCAGACACGCTTTCCTGCGCATACAATTTCACTGTCAGTAACATCATCATCAATAAGACGACGGACTTATACAGCATTTTCAGTGGTCGGTTGTTCTTCTTCACCATATTAGATTAGATTATCAAAAATTATTAAGCCCCCCACTCCTCTAAGATCAGAGCAGGTTAACTTTAGGCTAGCTCTATAAATGTCATTAAAACACTTAACAACATCAAAACTAACAGAAGTGTTACATGAAAACTACTTTGATTTTAACCGAATGCAGGATGATTTTAACAAGTAAAGATGTCCTGTTAATTCGGGTTAGCAGATTCATATAACACTAATATTTAGGCGTTTATATCAATACTCACAAACACACTGTAAAAACGCAATTAAACCAGGATTATGCATAAGGCTAGCGCTGCTGTGCCCTGAGGCACCAAACAAGATGATTTTCTTTTCTTGCTCATGCTTACTACGAATCCTAATACATAATCCGGGTTAAATAATGATCATAAAGAAGTTGAGTCCTTTACTCTGTTACGATGTAAACAAACTCAAGCCTATACCGTTTTATTACATACTGCTTCGACGATAGAAACAAAGCTAATGACGTTTTGCGTACCGTTTCACCTGCGTAGTGATTGTGTACGTTCCGGATGTATAAAATTGGAAGGAGATTAATCCGTACAACGGTAAACTTGTTTCTTCCAAAAATCCACTTGGGATCATCCAATCAAAACGGGCATTCGAGTCGGTCCAAGTTGTTCCGCCAGCCACAAACGTCGTAAAATAAGGAAAAGGTAAACCGGTATTCGGCATTTGTTGCACAAGAGCCGTATCGGTAAACTGCACTGGATAATAGGGGTTCCAATTATCCATAAACGGAGAAGTTCTGCTGCGCCTAGTAATCTCCCCGGCCCGCGGATTAAACAATTCGCCATTCTTATCCGTAAATTTATAGATATTCCACGACCCTTCCGTTCCAGGTTCATGTGTAACTGTTACTATAATATCGGCGTCATCTGTAGAAGAAAGTCCATCATCATTCGATATCCGTTTATAAGCGATTGAATAAGCATTCGCCACGGGTTGTAAAATGATCTCACAGGCGTTTTCTATGGTCCGACTTCCCTTGATATTGGAAACTTCTACGTCTACGGAATAACGTCCAAGAGGGAGGTACGAGGTAGCAGCTGAAAACTCTAATCTTCCTCCCGTGGTATTCACATGGAAAGGTGTCACCAAACTATCCTGTAGTTTAGCCTCCAATAGGGCCAACGTAGAATCTTGCCATGTCAGTTCACCTTTGTACGTCACGATGCTTTGAGGCGTGGTAAATTCTTCCGTCACATCCTCTCCCTGTTCATTCTTAATTCGGATCAGTCTCACCGTTAAAGGCGTAGTAGAACCATTACTCACAATTGGCGCCGAGTAGGTGGTAACCCCTTGAGAAACTTCCATAGGATTCACCTGATAAAACAGGTGGTCACTGATATAACCTTCGGCTATTTTGGTGCAGCTCCAACAACAAAACAAAATGCCGAGGATGCACCCTATTATCTTAATTTTTCTTTTCATTGTATTCTGATAAATAATATGTTATTCAATGGTAACATTAAATACAAATGTTGCCACAGCCCGTCCGCGAGCATCCTCATGTACCATGGCCTGCCGGAAAGTAAATTGATCCCCTGAAGAAGCATGTCCAGGATATTGTCCAATACTAAAAGTGAAGGTAGCAGGATTGTATTCGGAGAAAAGTACCGCATCGTCGCCCCAGTTCGTCACGTCACCGTAGCGGTCAAACCAGTGCCCCGGTGCATTTGCCGTGCTGTTTGGATTCAATTCTCCATTAGCTTCAACCGCATTGAACTCCACGCTGTTTCCTACACTCGTACTTAGCTCCGCTAGGCTAATGCCAAAAAATGCTGCTACACGTTCACTATCCAAGGTAATAGATGTACCCGAATAATTAACTGCGTCAGCCGGGAAACTAACATTAAATTCGTACGTAGCCCGCCGTGGGGGAAGATTGAAATCGCTGACAAAGTTGTGCGTATTTGCCAAAACGTTCAGGAGCGTTCCGGAAGCGGTTTTAATCCCCGTTGTTTGGCATAGAACACGGACATCGGCCTCGTCCCCCGACGCCGTACTGACCACCCCATCATCATTGACGTTATCCGGAACACCCCGAACCTTTACATAATAGAGGTAATAAATGGGTTGATAACTCCATGCTCCCTGTGCTTGGAGCGTTTTATGGTACGCAAAACTATCAATTGCCGCATTATTTTTTATATACGTATAAGCCGTATTTGCATTTTCCAAGCTATATTGCCCTCCGTTATAGAGATAGGCTCTTACAGAATCAACATTGATCTCATTTAAAAACCGATCCATAGAATACGTTATGTTCGGATCATTCGCCTCTGCAGCCAATTGTTTAACCTGATAATAACGGTGGATCGAATAATCAGTAGGAGCAAAAAAAGTCTGCGCATTATTGACTTCATCTCGCATATTAAAATGATCAACAATCATCAACAATGTATCAAACATATGGTTCGGATGGGAGGCCAGGTAATCATAAGTGCTTTGATCCACCTCGGCTACATGCACCCCTTCCTCGGTTAAGTAACTTGCCTTCTCGCACCCAAAAAAGCAAAGGAGAACCAACGAAAGGACACTTAGATATCGGATATTTATATTTTTTTTCATGATCGTGTTAGATTATATTGCCAACTAGTTAACAGAAGCCCAATAAGGAGTCTGCCTTAGTAAAGGATTCAGCACCATCAACGTAGGATCAAAAGGCCAGAAATACTTACCCTCTGCAAACTCCGCATCATTCATTTTATCGGCGATATATTGAACGCGGCCCGAATGTCTCGCCAAACGGATCAGGTCGTAAAAACGATGTCCTTCTAAAAAGAGTTCTCTCGCTCTTTCCTGAATAACCTCCTCGAACAGATCACCATTCTGATTCCAAACGGGTAAACCGGCACGACCGCGCACTTCATTCAACAAGCTCATCGCTTCGGCATTCCTTCCGGTAGCCGCCAAGGCTTCCGCTCTTAATAAGACGATATCAGCATAGCGAAAAACGACTATATTATTCTTAAAAATACGTACGCCAGAACTTCCTTCCGCCGTATAGCTGACATTAGCATATTTCGTACAGATGGCATAACTGGGATTCGCTCTAACATTAAAGGCATTTTGTTTCCGTAAATCTCCGGATTCATCGAACAACACATCCATGCGGTTAGACACCATTTGAAAAGTAGGCGCAGTCTCATCCCGGATATAGGGAGCAATCAAGGTAAAACTTCCAATCCCTAAATTGCTTCCTTCGTTGTCCGCATTTTGACTGATTTCGAAAATCCCTTCGGCCGATTGTCCGGCAAATATTCTACGGTAAGATACACTGTCACGTCCTACATAACTGTACCGACCGCTCTGGATTACCGAATCTGCCGCGCTAGAACAGGTTTCATATTCCCCAATCCAAGCTGCATAATGCGCTTCCAGCGCGAATAAAGCACCTTTATTACCTCTCACAGAAAAATCTGCGCTAGAGAGGTTATTCCAAGATAGTAAGGGCTTAGCTGCGTCGATATCTGCGCGGACTTGTGTTAACACCTCTTCTACTGAAGATACCGGCACATCCATGGCTTCTGTAGTAGGTACCGAAGTAATCACTAAAGGAACCGCTCCCCATACACGCGCCATAAAAAAATAGGTGAAAGCACGCATAAAATACGCCTCTCCCAATAAGTGGTTATAAGCAGACGTACTGGAAAAGGCTGACGCGTCCATTTCCGGAAGCCGCTGAATCACGCGGTTCGCCTGATCAATGATGCGATAAAACAGATCATAGCGCCGCAGGCGATACAGCACATTCGTTGTTTCGGATGAAGCTACAGCGCGCGACCAGTTCATTAAGCGTACATCTTCAAAATAGGTATCTGACACAGCCCCGAATTCATCCGAAGGTAAATCGCCATAAGCATAGAAAGTCGCCCCATTGGAGTAATTAAAAGCCTGCCGTGTTAAGGCATACATGGCTGCAACGGCAGAATTTGCATCATCCTGCGTATCCCAGAAAGTTTGATCCGTCGCCTCGCTAATAGGTTCGAGGTCCAGGAAATCGCTGCATGAAGCTGCGAAAAGAAGCAGCATCAAACTTATTAAAGGCAAAAATATTCTTCTCATTTCTTTAAATATTAAAAAGTAACATCCAGTCCGAAGGTGTATTTTTTAGGAATCGGATAACCATTCCCCGTGAGGTAACCATTGGGATCCACTGCCTCCGGATCCGGCGTATCAGACCACGACCATACATGTAAATTATCAATCATGCTATAGATACGGATGGAATGTAACTTCAATTTCTTTACCCATTCCTGTGGAAGTGTATATCCCAACTGAATATTCTTCAAACGGATGAAGCTTGCGTTCTCCACAAAATAGCTTTGTGCAATGTGCCAGTTCTCCACCGTATTGGAAAATAGGTTCGGAAAGCGAGCCACATCTCCACTTTGTAGCCAGAAGTCGGAGAGGTTGAAATCTCCGGCCACTGCGGAGTTACTTCCCCAGGTTCTAAATACCTCTGTAGATCCGGCATCTTGTAGTCTATCGGATAGGTAACCATTCCATAGGCTTCGGCCGAAAATAAAAGTGAAGAGTACCGATGCGGTAAATCCTTTATATGAAAAACTATTAGTAAAACCACCCGTCCAATCTGGATTGGGATTTCCCATAGGCACTTTATCGCTGTAGTCGATAATATAATCGCCGTTCAGATCGGCTTGTCTTGGATCTCCTGCCTTATAATATTGTCCCGTTAATCCGTTATATAACCTATTCCCCGTTAACGGATCTACCGGCACATCGGCCTGTGTGGCATATACTCCATTGGTAATCCAAACCTGGAAAGGATACAGCGGCTGTCCTACATTGAGCGTCCGTTCCATCCAAGGTTGACCCGTTCTGTATTCTTGACCACCGAAAGGCAATGAAAGCACCCGGTTTTTATTATAGGTAATATTAAAGTTGGTATTCCATTGGAAAGCAGCATGTGGCGACATGTTGACGGAATTGATCGTCAATTCTACACCTTCGTTCCGGATACCGATGAAATTGTTTGAAATTTGTGAGAAACCAGAAGTAATAGGCGCCCGAGAGGTAAATACCATATCCTTGGAATCGCGGATATAATAATCAGCGGTCAAGGATACCCGATCTTTGAACAGGTTCATATCAAACCCCAGATTAAATTGAGGCGTCTTTTCCCATTTAATAGAGGTCGAGCTGGCAGGGTCGGCATAATTGGGATAGGTAACCCCTGTGCCGTTATAGTTAGTTTGGGTTCCTTCTAAACCGTTATCTAAACGATATCCCACATAGTTCGCATTGAAACCTAAAGTCGTGTACCGTGCGTAGTACGAGCCCGGATCTAATCCTGTTAAACCATAGCTGGATCGGATCTTGAAGAAAGAGACCACCTCTTTAAGCGGTTCAAAAAACTTTTCTTCCGAGAGCGCCCACCCAGCAGAGATGGATGGAAATATGCCCCACCGATTATCAGGATTGTATCGTGAAGAAGCATCCATACGATAACTGGCAGAGAGAAGGTATTTGTTCTTATAATCATAGGCTAAACGACCGAACACGGAAAGACGGGACCGTTCTGATACGGTACTGTAACCCCATAAATCCGCACCAGCAGGAATGCCGTTCACCGTTTTGATCGCCTCACTGTTGTTACTCCAACCCGATAAATAGGAGTTGTTTGATCGATTTTTCTCTGCACCGAAACCTAAAACCCCCGAGACTGTATGGGCATCTTTAATCACCTTACTGTAATTAAAGTAACTTTCCCATTCCCAGCGTTTATTCTGATTTACCCAGTTTTCAGCATGGTTGCGACTTCCGGTTAGCAAAGCTGGTCGAAATAAATCCCGGGTATTATTATTCATATTGAACGAAAACTGTGAACGGAACGATAAGCCCGGAATTCCAACCTTCTTAATAGTTCCGGCCACGTTGCCGTTCCAGCTTGTCGTTAAGTCATCATCCATCAGGTCATCATATCTCCCCGTATAAATGGCTTCTTCAACATCGGTAACCTGCCAGAAAGAAGAGGGAAATCCCCAGGTATTAAAGGGATACTTATTACCATCTCCAGACCCGTGTTTTGCTTTGGTAAAACCGGCGAATAAATTCGTTTCTACCTGAAAGTTATCGGTTGGATTCATTTGCAGAAACAGCCTTGGCGTGATACTCTGGTTTTCATATCCGATCATGACCCCTTCTTCATAATATCGCTGTAGGGAAAGTCGATAGGTATATTTCTCCATCGTAGCCCCCACGCTGGCATTTACATTGTTGATATTAGCCTTTTGTAGGAAAAGCCCCTGCCAATCTGTGTTGTTATTGAAAGAAGGATTCAAACTATCGGTTAGCATTTGGCTGATATTATTTTGGTAAAACCAGTTATAAGGTCCTCCAGCATATAAAAGATCCATTTTCAGGCGCCTTTCAGCAGCTCCAGTGGTAATGGGTTTCATGGCCGGTCGATCCGATATCCCGGTATAGGCGGAAATCCGAATTTCCGGAATACCCAATGCCGGGCGTTTCGTTTTAATGATGATTACGCCATTTGCCGCCCTTGCACCATAAATCGCAGAAGCCGAGGCATCCTTCAAGATATCTACCGACTCAATATCATTTGGATTAATGGCCTGAAGTGGGCTGGCACCTCCATAAGCTGTCTGGATATCGCTCACATCATAGATAATGCCGTCAATTACATAAAGGGGCGCCGTAATATAGTTATCAGCTAACCGCAGGTTACTGCTTCCCCGGATATTTACAATGTTGTTGGTACCAGGCTCTCCCGAAGTACTCATGACCGCCAATCCGGCCACGCGCCCCTGAAGCATGCCATCGAAGGTTGCATAAGGGGTGTTCTCAAAGGTCTTTCCTTTTACTGAAGACACGGCGCCAGTCATTTTTCTACGCTCAATATCCTGATAGCCCACCACCACCACCTCGTCTAGTCCAGAGGCATCTTCTTTCATCACGATATTCAACGTTCGGGTGCCCGATACGCTTTGCTCCTGTTTGGCAAAGCCAATAAAAGTAAAGGTTAGTGTTACTTTAGCACTCTTCAAGGTAATCTGGTATTTACCGTCTGCGTCTGTTCTCGTAAAATTCTGTGTTCCGTTCTCCTTTACATTTACCCCAGGTAAAGGATCTCCACGTTCGTCTTTTACGGTTCCTGAAATGATTCCATTCTGGGCATAAGCGGTTCCCTGCAATAGGAAAAAACTAAAAAGCAGCCAAAAAACAATCATCTTAGGTGGTTGGTCATTTTCTTTCATAAAAAATCATTAAAAATTGTCAGTTGAAATAGTGGTTGATTTCTTTAGGTTGTTCAGATTCGCTTAGGGAAATACCCTAATTCAGGCGGTCATTTTTTCATATTCATAATTTATAACGTTAAAAATAAATGGCAATTAAATTGATCTATTCCAGATACGGCTCATTATATTACCATGTTATTATTCCCTTGATTTAACGCGGTTTAATCGGCTTCTATTAAGTGTATAAAACACATTTAATATATAACCAAATCTAAAGAGGATATCATCGACCATCTTCCCTTATTTTAGCAGAAGACAAGCCGATATTAACCAAATAAAAAGCTATTTAAAGCAGTAGAAAGTATTATAAAGTGAAAAGACAATTAATATTTGAAAAAAAATAAATCAAAAAACTACTATTTTGTCAATTGTTTTTTTACACTTAAAATCTGCCGGTTATAGCATATAAAAACTACCTTTAAGATGGATTTCAAACGAGCAGAGACTTTCTGTTTAAACAACTGACATTGTTGTTTAAATCGAAGAGCGTTAAAAAAGTGATGAAAATAATTAGGATGATTCGGTTATCACAAACGGTAGAGATAATTATGGCGTAAAGTAGAGTTCAATAGCTGGAGCTGGGGTTGTATAACTAATTAACTCAAAATATTAATATTCATTAAACGATAGTAAGTATGAAAATTTTAGAAAAATACAGTACGCTGGTCAATTATTCAATAAATCTGCCGTGTTTAAATAGGGATGAAAAATTATCGACAAATTTGTACGCTGCGTCCAAATGGCTACGGGACGAAAAAAATACTTTCATTTTGATTTATGATACTTTTTTCGAGGCTAAGGGAATTGGGGATCAATCTCTGATCACTTATCATCATCAACTTGAGCTCTGCTGCACTTTTGATATTATAGAAAATGATGCAATAGAGATTGTTCAATTAAAACGACAAGCCAACATAGCAATGAAATCGTTTCTTGAAAACAATATGAAATCTTTTTTTTATCTTCTAGATTTTTCCGGTCAGCGTTTCTCCAATGAATTTTCGATAGCGTCTGAAGTGAAAAATGAGGTTAAATCTATAAATAGAATAATGAGTACCTCACCATTCGAGGAAATGTCTGAGGAACAAAAGAAGCTTGCCAGGATGTCTCATCCTTTCTCTATTATTATTGTTGATGGAAAATGACTTGATTTCATTTATCCATTGTTTATATGCAACGCTTCTCGTCCTGCTTTGTACTTGCTAGGAAGAGCCGCTATATAACAAAGAAAAAACTGAACACTCAGTAATGTTGTTACTTTATGCATGTTTTATCAGAGGCTTGAGATCTCATGGTACTTTCTTTTCGTAAAAAAAAGCAAAAAATAATGTCTTTGGTAAATAAACAGACATTCAAACATTAAAAATTATTCTATCCTTTATTCCTGATCGATTCTACTAATTCCTTTATCGCTTGAATTTCTTCTTTCTTTAAAATCAGACACCTCTGTATCAACTTGTTAGCAAAGTGATACATTACATACAGTAAGACGACTATAAAAAGGAAGTATGCCACATACACTCCTAAAATATTCATAAACAACATCTTTATAATACTCCTCACTATCAACTGTTTGACCCAATGGATTTGCCGATTCGTCCTTGCCAAGGAAACAAGAAACACATAGCATAATAAACCATCATTGAAAGAATAACTAACTGGATAATAAATGGTTACCATTGGTTAAAATACTTTTAGTTTCAATTGGTAGTCTTGTTCTAATTTAGTACAGCAAAAAATAAATGTAAAAACAACATTTATAATGGAGCTTACATTCACAACCAATTATAAAGTATAGTTCAAACCAAGGGAAAACACCACTGATCCAAATCGGTATAATTTACTATCATGTATAACTAAATTAATGAGCAATGCACAACAGTTCATGACTCTCTTTTATCCTCCTTCAACGCGGTAAGGATTGAGAACCAACATCCGGCCTAAAGAGCCATCATTAAAATTCAAAGTTTAACGTAGTTTTTAATTTATTATTTATGAGAAAAATCAACATTTCAAATAAGAGGCACTTTCGATTAGCTATGCTAGTCCCTTCTTTCATTTGCCTTCTTGTTCTCCTCACTATTTTTTCATGCAAAAAACATCCACTTCATCCTGTGCCTAATGAAGAAGCGGACAATCTATCTATATACATTCCCCAGGAGTTTCAAGACATGAACTTTGATGACAGTACCAGTACATGGTGTTATCCACGTAGTAGGCAATCAGATCATTTCATCGTCTTTTGGGATGCCAAGTATGGAAATAAAGATCCTAATTCGACGGATATACCTACTAAATACCGAGTAGATATTGACGACATGTTAGCGAAGGCAGAATCCTTTTATAACCTGAATGTTAATACCCTTAGATTTGCGGAGCTCGGCCTAGGCAAATCCAAATTAGATCAATACAAGATGATGATTTTCTTGTATTACCAAGATGAGTGGTTAGCCACAGGATCAGGCTATGACAATACAATCGGTGCGCTTTGGGTAAGTCCCGGTACCTCTCAGCCTGTGGGAGCCACGATTGCCCATGAAATTGGACATAGCTTCCAATACCAGGTTTACAGCGATTTAGGTGGTGGTGCTGGCTTCCGCTATGGTTTTGGAGGCAATGGAGGCAACGGTTTCTGGGAACAGACTGCCCAATGGCAGGCCTATCAAAGCTATCCGATGGAGGCGTTCACATCAAGCAACTTTACTGTTTATACCCAAAACTATCATCGTCATATCCATCACGAATGGCAACGCTACGCCAGCTATTTCATGCATTACTACTGGGCAGACAAACATGGGATTGACATTGTAGGAAGGATTTGGCGTGAAGCCCAGCAGCCTGAAGATCCCATACAAGCGTATATGCGCATCACAGGTATATCAAACGAAGAATTAAACAATGAAGTCTATGATGCAGCAAAGAAATTTGTTACGTGGGATTTAGATGCATTGCGCCAGAATGGCCAAAATTATATCGGTACGCATACCTATAATTTTAACGAATTGGCCGACGGTAGTTTTCAGGTAGCCTATGATCATTGCCCGGGAACTACTGGATACAATGTTATTCCACTCAAGGTTCCCACCTCTGGAACGCAGGTTACAACTACATTTACTGGCCTACCCAATGCAGAAGGTTTCAACCCCGTTGATGCTAGTCGTGCAGGCTGGCGTTATGGTTATGTGGCATTATTGGAAAATGGAAACAGAGTATATGGAAATATGGAACAAGGGATTAGCAAAGTGGTAAATTTCACCATTCCACAAAACTGTGCAAAACTTTGGTTTGTTGTAACGGGCGCTCCAACAAGTTATGCTGTACATCCTTGGGACGAAGTGGAAAACAATGATGAGCAGTGGCCCTATAAGGTGAAATTCACTAATACCTCGCTTATTAACCATATCGATCTCGATGAAGATGCTGTGCCAAAAGACAGCACTTTCTCCTTTAATATTAGCTTCCCTCGTGATACGGTTAACTATTCGGGAAAAACGGCGAGCGTTGACCTCACTCAATTAGCACAAACCTTTGTATTACAGCCAAGCAAAATCACACAACTAATGGGCAGCAGCATTTCCTTCTATGCAGTAGAGAGCAATGGTAGCTTAAACCCTACTACAACTGCCAACGGATATGGGCATTGGTTTGACGCCAATGGAAATGTCGTTTCATGGGGAAGCGCGGCCAAGGTTTTTTCTGAATTTAACGGATCAAACTTTACATTCTCTATTGGGCAATATCCAGGGCATTCCGCGTCGGGCGATCAATATATAATAAAACAGGCTTTGGTATATACGTATGAAAGTGGTAAAACGGCTCAAGCAACTTTTGTATTCAATATTCAAATAGAATAGAAATAAGGTCTCGTTTTATAATAGAAAGCATTAATTAGAGACTGTTTATTTAAACAAGCAGTCTCTAATTGATATTTTATCTAAGTGCTCTACGTAAGAAAGGACTCACTAAAAGTAATAGTATACCGATACCAATAGCGTAATAGGTCAATTCTAAGTATCCACCTGTATAAGCCATCAGCTTATCCAACAACGTTGCTTTTTTATCGGTAATCGACATACCGGCGCCTAATAAACCGGCAACATATTGTCCATACGCACTTCCTAAAAACCAAAGGCCCATCATCATACCGGTTAACTTCTGCGGAGATAACCTCGTGATAACAGACATACCAATAGGACCGATACATAGCTCACTCAAGGTAATAAAAAACCAGCCCAGCGTAAAAATATTTAAGGATGTCTGACCACTCTCATTGGCGAAAAATCGGGTGAAATAAAACAAATAAAAGCCGATTGCTAACAGTAAAAAGCCGATTCCAAATTTTACAACCGTGTTTGGTTCCACTTTCTTTTTAGCCATCCAGATCCATAACATTCCAAGCGGAGAACTACAAAGTACAATAAATAAAGCCCCGGAAGAATTATTAATCATATTGGGATCAATCTGAAAAAACAACAGTTCGTGCTTTAAATTATTGGCGGCAAAAAGGCTAAGGGAACCTCCCATTTGTTCGAAAAAAGCTTGATAAAAAATATAAGCAATAATAAACACCAATGCCGCCAATAATGGATAACGGAACTGTTTATCGGGAAGTCTGAACCACTCGTAAAAGAAATAGATTAGCGCAATAGGCCCAACGGTATACATGAAATAATCTGTGTACTGCGTATTCTGTATCATTATTAAAATGAAAGGGATAGCTATCAATGCCAATAGATAAACGAGTACTTCTTTACGTAAACGTTTATTTTTCGGAATCGCTAATTGCGGTGACTGCCCTATCGGACCAAGGTGTTTCTTCGTCAGCTGAAAGATCGTTAAACCAATTACCATTACCAAACCCGCAGCTGCAAATGCAGCGCTCCAACTTACATATTTGCCTAAGTAAACACATAAAATACCTCCAAAGAAAGACCCTATATTGATACCGGCGTAAAAAAGACTAAATCCAGCATCTCTTCGAGTATCGTCCACGCGATATAACTGCCCCACCATGGAAGAAATATTGGGTTTAAAAAACCCTGTGCCGATGATAGACAATGAAATACCTATATAAAAGAAATCAGTAGGAGAAACAGCAATAAGTGCATTGCCTGCAATCATAACTAAGGCACCAAATACCAAAGACTTATTAAAGCCCAACACTTTATCGGCGACAATCCCCCCCATAAAGGTAAAGGCATAAACGAAAGCCTGGATAGCTCCATATTTCAAGTTAGCCTCCCGATCGTTCAACGCAAGCTGGTCGACCATAAAAAGGGCCAATATACCGCGCATTCCATAAAAGCAAAAACGCTCCCACATTTCCACAGTAAAAAGATACCAGAGTTGCTTTGGGTATTTACCTTCAAATGTTTGGATTTCTTCGAGTGTTGCTTTAGACATGATTTATTATATATGTTAATAAGCGCAAAATAAACAACGAAAGTAACTAATTATCGCAGTATTTGAACTTTTTCCAAACAAAATTTGATCGATATAACGAAAAGATGAGTTAGAAGAAGAAAATTTTAAAAAAAAGCCTACTAATTGTCGTATATAAACTAAGAACAGTAAATTCAACAGGTCTTTTCATTAAAAATGTTAGTATTAATATATAAATGTCACTTAAACATTTAATATTCAAATGTAGAATGAAAAGAGAGTTCTTACTCTCCGGATTTTAACAGGAACACTTCAAAATTTAACCAATTTGTTAGGAGTCTGCTACTTCTCAAAAGACTGGGCAATATCTACGAAGTTTAAGTGAATAAATAGCTACTTGATGGGTCAAATATCCGTTATTTTTGTTTTCCAATAATTATCCCACTTTAAAATCGATTATGAAAAAAAGGACTATTATATGTAAGTTTTTCGCATTGGCTATTGCCATGAATGTATGGACAGGAAAAGCACAAACACATAAAGACTACCCTATCCAACCCGTGCCCTTTACACATGTGCACGTGAATGACAATTTTTGGGCACCAAAAATGCAGGTAAATGCAAATGTGACCATTCCCTATATCTTAAATAAATGTTATGAGACGGGCAGGGTTGATAATTTTCGCCTGGCGGCCGGTGAGATACATGACCATAAGCTAACCGAATACACCTTTGATGATACGGATCTGTACAAACTAATAGAGGGTGCTTCTTATGCCTTACAGGTTAAGAAAGATCCTAAGCTGGAGGCAGAACTCGATAAATTAATTACTATTATAGGTAAAGCGCAAGAAGCCGATGGTTATCTCTATACTTTCCGCACAGCAAAAGTAGATAAACCTCATGCATGGATTGGCAGCAAACGCTGGGAAATGGAAGAAGATTTAAGTCACGAACTTTATAACGCGGGACATCTATATGAAGCTGCTGTGGCACATTACCTAGCTACCGGAAAGAAAACACTGCTTACGATTGCCACCAAGAACGCAGATCTCTTGGTGAAAGATTTTGGTTACGGCAAGGAAGAACGTTTCCCTGGACATCAAATTATCGAAACGGGTTTAACTCGTCTATATCGCGTAACAGGCAAAAAAGAGTACTTGGATTTAGCTAAATTCTTTTTAGATGTGCGCGGTCCGGGGAAACCCCATAGCGGGGAATACAATCAATCTTTTAAAAAGGTCATCGATCAGGAGGAGGCCGTCGGGCATGCCGTGCGGGCCACCTATATGTACACCGGTATGGCGGATGTAGCTGCTTTGACAGGGGATAAGGCATATTTAATGGCTATTGATAAGTTATGGGATAACGTGGTTGATAAGAAACTCTACATTACCGGTGGAATTGGCGCCACAGGAGCTGGCGAGGCCTTTGGCAAAAATTATCAGCTCCCCAATATGTCGGCTTACGCTGAAACCTGCGCGGCTATCGCGAACGTCTATTGGAACAGTCGCATGTTTCAACTGCATGGCGATGCAAAATACATCGATGTACTCGAGCGAACGCTTTATAATGGTTTGCTCTCAGGCGTATCGCTAAGTGGCGATCATTTCTTTTACCCAAATCCATTGGCATCTATGGGCCAACATCAACGAAGCGCTTGGTTTGGTTGCGCTTGTTGCATTTCAAACATGACGCGCTTTCTGCCTTCTATGCCTGGGTACATGTATGGGCAGGATGGTAACAATCTATATATTAACCTTTATGTTGGAAGTGAAGCAAGTATTGATCTGCCAAAAGGAAAGATGCAGCTAGTACAACAGACGAATTATCCGTGGGAAGGTCTAAACGAAATCACGGTTAACCCAGCAAAAAACATGCACGCAAAAATCCACATTCGGATTCCGGGATGGGCGCAGGGAACTCCAGTACCGAGTGGTCTTTACAACGGAAGTACCGCTACACCCAAGGTAGTCCTAAAATTAAACGGCAACACAGTAAATTACACATTAGTTAAGGGCTATGCGGTATTGGATAGAACGTGGAAGAAAGGCGATAAGATTTCCTTAGCACTGCCTATGGAAGTACAAAAGATTTTTGCGAATGAACAAGTAGTCGATGATCAGAACCGCTTCGCTTTACAACGTGGCCCAATCGTTTATTGCTTGGAAGGTCCCGACAACTTAGATTCTACTGTGATGAATATTGTAGTTGATAAAGAAGCCACCGTGCAACCTAAATTTGAAAATGCATTGTTAAACGGCGTCATGACCTTGACAATGAAAGGTAATAGCACGAAGCGTCAAGTAAACAGTGATGAGCTACTCAAAAATGAACAAGCTGTTACTGCTATTCCTTATTATGCCTGGGCGAATCGCGGTCCAAGCGAAATGGAAGTATGGATTCCTTACGAAGCTTCCGCTGCAAAGCCCAAACCTGCCCCTACCATTGCTTCCAAAAGTAAGGTAAGCGGATCAATTAAAAATGTTAGAATGTTAGCAGGTTTAAATGACCAATATGAACCAAAAAACTCGGCCGATGCAAGTGCCATCTATCTACATTGGTGGCCTGCTAAAAATACGGAAGAGTATGTGCAATATGACTTCGACGAACTATACACGATATCGGAATCCAGTGTGTATTGGTATGACGATGGGCCTTTTGGTGGTTGCCGTATCCCGGCTGGATGGAAAATTCAATATTTGGATGGTACTGAATGGAAAGATGTGAAAAACGTAGCAGCATATCCCAACGAGAAAGATGCTTATAACACCGTGAGCTTCGAACCTATACAAACGAGGGCAGTTCGCCTGCTGGTTCAACAACCGAAAGAGCATTCTGCTGGAATACAGGAATGGAGTATTAAGCAAGAGGAGGTAACCAAAAAAAGACCGTCCGCCTCACGGCGGACAGTCAAACACACATGAAACAAAATCTTTTCGCTTGCTTTCGCCGTAGCTATCTCCGCAAATATTGTTCTTAACCTAAATTGTCGTTATACTAAAGTTTATACATTGCTGCGACTTATTTTGTATCATCAGGTATTAAAAATCCCGATTAACCCATAAAAAAGCGAAACACGCCATGCTTGATTAAGCATCTAGTGCTGCAACTCTCACAAATGTAGTCAAGACATTTATTCTAATTTACGCAAATATTAACAAGTTATCATCGAATATGAATCAAAAAAGAGAGGCTGCTCCTTTCGGAACAACCTCCACACCATAGATTGAAAAGGATTTTAAATAATATTTAGCTCTACACTAGTTTCCTGTTCACCGAGAGGGATTACATAAGCTCCCCGCTCTTGTTGATATTGTTGTTTTAATGAATAGATTGAATCGCTGTTTTCAATTGATTGCTCTAAACGAAGGAAAGCTTTAGGCGTAATGCCCTCTTTGGAAGCAAGTTTGAGCTGGATAGCTCTTGTTTTTACATTATATAAAACTTCGCTAAACCGACCGGCATCTAAAGTTAACCATAATTTAGCGGGTGCGATAAATATCGAAGATTTTGCCGCAGTAGTTGGTTTCAAACTAATCCATTCTTTCTTTTCGATTAGATTGCCGCCAAAACTTAACCATCCAAAAGTACTATCCCTTGTGAGATAACTCGAAGTGTTAACCGCATAGCCAAAGAATCCACTGCCATAATCACCCGATAATGCATCATTCGCCAAAGTAGAAGGATAAGAATGGAAAGCCGACGGACCAAAACCATCTTTTGTTATATTGGCTATCGAACCCATTAGGCCTCCATATCCTACTCGGAGCAGGTAAAGGTCTTCTGGGTGTTTACGATATTCTTTTAAAACAGGTATAGCATTTAAGGCAGAACCGTAATGATGGATTTGGCGTTCTACTCGAGCTATTTTTCCGCCGTATAGAAAATCCCAATAGCGCCGTGCATTACCATTGTAGGCCCAATGTGGCATAGTTGGCATATAGGCCAAAATAGCGCTTAATGTAACGGCGGCCTTATCATCATATCCAAAATAATCTGACCACATATATACTTCTTCCTGACCTGTAGAGTCCCAAGGCATCTCACTGCCAAAAGGATAATTCAACGTACGCCAGTGATCTGCCCGAGCTTTCATGGCGATCTCCAACCGCTGTGCCTCTTGTTGCATCCCTTCCGCTTTTAAATCTTTTAAAACTAGGAGAAAAATAGTTCCCTCCATCTGTCCAAATTGTGCATAATACGGCGCCTGCTGTACCATTGCCATGCTTGTGTGGAATGCATTTTCGAGATACCATTGCCAACTCTTTTCAACAATTAAATCCTGATGATAGCGTGCTAAACGATAAAGTACCCAATGTGCTGCCGTAACATGGGGGTAGTTATAAGATCGGCCTACATCATCAGCTCCTTTTTTGTTCCAGGCCGACCATACTTTGTAATTGATATTCGGGTCGTAAGTTCCGGAAGGCATTGAATCGGGTTCGTAATAAAACACGCTTTTCTTTACACCATATTTCTGGGGGCCTTCGCTATGCTGTATATTCCCCCAAAGTGTTTGTTGCACAAACTCTTGTAATTTAGCCAATTCACGCTTATTCGGTTGCACCAATTGTTTCATGATTGCGGCTAACCAACTTCCTGCCCCGCCCTCATCGCTTAAACCAGCCACCCAGGCTCTGCTATCTTGCGTAACTTGCTTTTGCTCCTGGTAATCGTACGAGATAACGGAAGGATTTCTATGAAACGGATCATTGGGCTGATTAAACCATTGTTTTGTGGTTAAAAAATGGCCAACAGAATCCATTACCCGTGTTTCAGGATTAATTATTTTATAATGAATGGTCTGTTCCACTCCATCAACGTACTTTATCGTAACTCTTGCTTTACCCCAGGTATTTGCAGTTACTTTGTACTCCAGCAGATTTACTTTCTTTTTTATTGGCTCAAAAGATAAAGCTCCTTTAGGTAAAACATCTATTGAAAGAACCTTTTTTGGATACTTAATAAACAATTTTCCTTCTACATCTTCTGGCAACACGTAACCGGGAATTCCAATAGCAACAGGAAGCCGGTTTGCTTCAAGCGATTTTTCTACTTGTTTAATATTTTCGGCAAGCACAAATTGTACACCGTAGTTTACACTTTCATTGGGTTTTAACAAAATGGTAGTAGGTTCATTCCACTGCTCTACTCCTTTCCATTCTTTTTCGGCATAAGCCTTACTACATACCATCCATTCATGAAAACCTTCAAAAGTAATTCCACGTGGTGTTGGATCATCTAAGAGTGGGCGATAAGCTTCGAAGGGAGTCTTTCCGTAAGGCATTACTACGAGGGCTTCACCTTTACCACTCAGTCGTGCTACTTGTAAATATCCTGCATCCTTACCGATATAAGGATCAAAGAACACATTTTTTGCATGCGCTTCATCAAGCGTCCGCTCATGTAAAATGTTATTGAAGATCATCGGGATACCTAATGCGCCAATTTCAACCACTTTATCTGATGTATTCTGCAGTTCGAACCGGAGAACTAATTTGCCGTCTATCTGTTCCCAATAACGGTTAATTTTTAAGGGGATGCTCGCAGATAGCGTATTTGCCAAATTAGCGGCAGCAAGTATATTGCCGGTTGGTTTAAGTGGTTCAACTGCCTTTCTGTGCCGTGCTGTTGAAAACTCCTGCCAATCTAGCTGCCCGATAGCCCTTAATCGCAGGTTAAGATCTCCTAATTGATATAATCCGTCACCTTTTCTTAAATCCAATCGATCGCCAGGTGTAAAGTTAAAAGACAAATCATTTAAGGGTCGGAGTCCGGCTACTGTTTGAGATTGCTTTATAAGCTCCAATTCAACCGTTTTAGTACGATAGTTTTGTGCTCCACCTTCAATACCTAAAGTAGCGGGCCTTTTAGACAGGGCTTCCCAAGGGTTTTGACCATAGGAACTCTTCGCAGTTAACAAAAAGGCCGATATCAATAAACTATTCGTAACAAATATTAGTACTTGGTTTTTTAACGAATTGTACATAGGTTGGGATTTATTTTAGCATCATACAAATGTACAAAAGACACTTATTCATAAGAAATCAGATTTGAATGAATATTACTCATATTTTAACAAGGAAATCAATTAATTCTACCTAATCTTTAGCTGTCTTTTCACGTACCTTTGAGCCCCCCCTCACCCATCCTTTACCTACGTTTACCTCTGCTTTAAGGGGACCTATATCCTTCCTTACATGTGCTTATTTCCTTCTTATCTTGTGCGACATCGGAAGCTCTAGACTAGCTTACCAAGCGGGAGGCTCTACATTCAATAAATGTTTCACAAAGTAATCTCTTCTTTTATGTTCGCCGAAATCTCCCCCAGAAGAATGTCCCATACCCGGCACCATGATAAAATCAAAGTTTTTATTCGCTTTAATTAACGCATTTACCACTTGTAAGGTAGAAGAAGGATCAACATTATCATCTAACTCTCCTACAATTAACATCAACTTCCCCTGTAACCGATAAGCATTTTCTACATTCGACGATTCTGCATAATGCGGTCCAATAGGATAGCCCATCCATTGTTCATTCCACCACATTTTATCCATTCGATTATCGTGACAGCCACAGGATGAAACCGCTACCTTATAAAATTCAGGATGAAAAAGCATGGCGCCGGCAGAACTTTGCCCACCTGCTGACGTACCATAAATTCCTACTCTGCTGATGTCCATAAAGGGGTATTTCTTAGCTGCGGCTTTCATCCAAGCAATTCTATCAGGGAAGCCGGCATCTTTTAAATTCTTCCAACATACATCATGGAAGGCCTTTGAGCGATTAGACGTTCCCATGCCATCCATTTGCACTACGATAAAACCTAGCTCAGCCAGTTCTTGTGCTCCATACGGCACCAGGGTTTGGAAGTTTTTTGGAACAAATGAACTGTGCGGACCGGCATAGATATATTCTATAACAGGATATGTCTTTTTTTCATCGAAGTTAGTAGGTCGCACAATGATACCCCAAATATCCGTTTGGCCGTCTCTGCCTTTCGTTGTAAACACTTCCGGCATCTTCCACCCTGTCGCCAGCAATGACTTTACATCCGCTTTTTCAAGCTCCATCAAAACCTTTCCATCGGCGGCGCTTCTAATGGCCGTGACTGGCGGAGAATCGATGCGTGAGTATTGATCGACAAAAGCGGAAGAGTCTGGAGAGAAAAATCCTTCATGATTTGCATCCTCCTTGGTAAGGGCTCTCAGCGCAGTTCCGTCAAAATTAACACGATAATATTGAACAAGATAAGGATCTTGCCCTTTTTCCTTTCCGCTTGCCGCAAAAACTAGCTGCCTTTTCCCCTCATCCACCTGCACCACCTTTCGTACCACCCAATCTCCTTTCGTAATCTGGTTCTTCACCACCCCAGTAGTTCCATCATATAGGTAAAGATGATTCCAGCCGTCTCGCTCAGAAGCCCATATCAGTTCTTTCCCATCGGCTATATCGTAACGATATTTCTTACCACTGTAATCGATAAAGGTTTTGCTCTGCTCGTTGATTAACATCTTAGCAGCACCTGTTTTCGCATCCATTTCGATGACGCTATATTGTTGATGCCCCCGCTGATTATATTCTACCGTGAATGAACGGCTATCCTTATGCCAAACAGGAAAAGATAGATCATATTGATTGGCTATCAAACTAGCCGGCATAGCAAACATTTTCTGCTGCTCGATCAAAAACAATGTAGGTGTACGTTGAGGCAATGCGTCACCAGGTTTTAAGTAATCACGCGTTTGCAACTTTGGTTGCAGCTGATCACTTGGGGATGACTCTATTAAATAAAGTGTGTGATCTTCGTTTTTTCTCACTTTAGCCGCCACCAATTTTTTGCTATCGGGCGACCAAGCCAGATCACTATCATAATACTCGCCTGTGGATCCATCAAAACTAAGCTGTGTCTCTTTTCCAGATAGGCCTTTAGGTTTTATGTAAACGTTATAGTTCTTGATATATGCTACCCACTGGCTATCGGGAGAAAAGCTCTTTTTATGCGGATCTTCTTTCATCCTCCCTCCCCAATAGCGATTTCCATTAGCCAAACGCGCAGTAAACTGCTTATCTTCTCTCAGTTTACTTGTCGAAAGATTCAGTCGCCACCCTCTTTTAAAAGCGGCAAACTGAAGTTCTTGAGACGAATCTGGGAAACTGACTTGCGTAAATGGCAGATCTGCTGGATCTACTACCTCTCCTGTAACCTCCCTTAATTGCCGTGCTATGGATTGATGATCGAAGGCCTGCCTTTTTTCCTTTTTCTTCCAATTGGCTAGCATAAACAGTTTACCTTCTGCTGTTGTGTTGCTATAAAAGACTTGATTGGTTGCCTTGATCCATAAGATATTCCCTGTTAAACCCAGTACCTTGCCTTTAACCAACCGCCGCATATTATTTGCCCGTTCATAGTCGGCTTTGGTCCCTTGTGCATGGAGAATTATAAAGTTAAAAAGAAAGATTGCCGATAAGATGGTAGTACGTAAAAGGGGTGTCATTCTGTAATCTGCTTTTTTGCTATTAAATAATATACTGGAATACCCGCTAAAGTAAGAAGAAGTCCTGGCCAAGTGTATTGCGGTTTGTAAATTATAAGCAACACGCAAAAGGTTGTTCCCATTAAAATATAAATAATGGGCAATATGGGATATCCAAAAGCCTTGTAGGGGCGGGGATGATCAGGCTTCTTCTTTCGAAGAATAAAAATTCCGGCAATAGTGAGCATGTAAAACAAAACCACTACAAAGGATATCATATCCAGTAGGTCGCCATATTTACCGCTTAAACACCACAAAGAGGCAATCACTGCCTGCAACCAAAGGGCTACCTCTGGAACAGCATTTTTATTTAGTGTACCTACTTTCTTAAAAAATACGCCTTCTTTTGCCATAGAATAATAAACACGTGCTCCCGCCATAATCAGTCCATTGTTACACCCGAAGGTCGATACCATAATCATTAAAGCAATAATGATAGTACCCGACCCACCGAAAATAACATGTGAAGCGGTGACTGCCACTCGATCTTTTTCAGAAGCGGCCATTTCCGGTAAGGTTAATACACCGGTATACATGATATTAGTAAGCATGTATAACAGGGTCACCAGTATTGTTCCCAAGGCTAAACTTAAGCCTATATTACGTTGTGGATTCTTAACCTCACCTGCAATAAATGCTACGCTGTGCCATGAGTCACTACTAAATATAGAGCCAACCATCGCCGCCGCAATGGCGCCAAAAGCTGCCATGGTAGTATAGGTTTCAAAGGATCCATCAATGTTTAAACGTTGTAGATTCCATGACTCGCCACTAAACCAGTTAGCCTTCCAAACATCGGATTTCAATGCCCACAAACCAAAAACAATTAACAATGCCAATGAGAGAATTTTAGCAAGTGTAATAATTGTTTGCACCCACTTGGCATTGCTGACGCCACGGGTGTTAATATACGTAAGCAGCAAAATAACAACAATACTCAATAATTGTGCAGGAGAAATACTTAACAATCCCAAGTCTAATATCGCTAGATCTTCGCTAACCTGTGGAATTAAATAGGCAGTAAATTTAGCAAAGGCAACGCCTACTGCTGCAATGGTAGCCGTTTGAATTACCGTGAAAAAACTCCATCCATATAAAAAACTAATCAGCGGGTTATACGCCTCTTTAAGGTAGATATACTGCCCTCCGGCCTTAGGGAACATGGCACTTAACTCGCCATAACTCAATGCGGCAGTTAGCGTCATAAAACCAGTGATAAACCAAACGAACATTAACCACCCTGCACTGCCTGTTTGGCGGACAATATCTGCGCTCACTATAAAAATTCCGGAACCAATCATACTCCCCGCTACTAGCATAGTGGCATCAATAAGCCGCAGCGAAGGTTTAAATGAAGGATGACCACTTATTTTCGATGTATCGGAAATTTGATTTGATACAATTTGAGAATCGCTTTTATTTGAAATCATAGAATTTCCAGCTTGTTTTAAAGTTCTTAGTTAACTTCTGATTGGTAAGTACTGCACGCATCAATTCAATAGGCATCTGATTCTCTTTCATAAAGGCGTCATGAAACGCTTTCATACTCATCTTACCACTATCTACCAACTCGTGTTTTAATCCCATAATCTGGATCCCACCAAGAAGGTAAGCTGCTTGATAAAGCGGTGGATAATTTCCTTGGAAAGAACGCCTTACTTCACCTTCTGCATTTGCGCGTTCGAAACCCACGCGATCCACCAAGAAATCGATACATTCTTGAGGTGACCATTTTCCCAGATGATAGTTGAGAGAGAAGATAATACGTGCACAACGATGCATACGCCAGAACAACATTCCTATACGTTCTTCCGGTGTTTTTGCAAAGCCCTTCTCATACAGCAGTAATTCCCAATAAAGCGCCCAACCCTCCGTATAAAATGGCGTATTGAACTCCCTGCGATAGGGCTTGTAACGGCTATTCATAAAGTATTGTAAATGATGCCCCGGGATCAGTTCATGCTGGACGGTGCCCCTTGAAAAATATGGATTATTCCCGCGCATGCTCATTAATTTGTCTTCATATGCCATACCAGGCGTAGGATACGATATGCTAATTTCTCTGCCTCCTGTAAAGAACGGATTTACCAGTTGCCTTTCGGGCGTCATCATAATCATTCCCCAAGTCTCATCAGCCAATTCCGGCCAGGTAATCCAGTCGCGCTCGGTTATAAAAGATTTCGCATCATTATATAACTTTACGATTAGCTCTGGCTGCTTTCCAACAGGCACATAACTATTTTTAACTTGCTCTTGCGCCTTTTTCCAATCGTCACCAAAGCCCATTTCTTTGGAAGCTTTCAGCAATTCTTTATCGCACCAAGCAAACTCTTGGTTGGCCAGCGTAATAAGTTCCTGCGGTGTATAAGGGATAAATTCTCTATGTAAAAGTTTATTCAACGTTTCTTCTCCTACAGGGTTGCCCTTAATACCACTTTTATCTGGTTTTTGGCTTGTTCTTACTTCCCCGTTTGCCACTAATGCTTCTGCATATTTGCCCAAAAGAGAATCTACCTCTTCATATGTTTTTGGCACCCACCAAGTAAACATAGGATCGTAGCCGTTATAAAAATCATATACGTTTTTTAATCTTGCCTGTAACCCCGCAACCGCTTCCCGAGCGAAGACAGCTTGCTTCATATCAATTTTATCCTGTTTAGGTAAGGTTTCCAAAGAGCTTTTTAAGGTTTTAGTCAACCCATTGAGCTGCTTAGCTACTTTTTCGGCGTCAATTGTATTGCCTCGCAGTCGTTCCTTTTCCAAGTCATACACAAGGGGTGCAAAAGGCACGAGGGTAGTTATACGTTCATATTTTACTGCTTCTTCCTTTAGCTCTTCGTTAGATTGCTCTATTCGATTTTTAAGCAGAATATAGTCAACATGTCCGTTCACTTGCAGCTTTTCGAAAGGAAATTTTTCGATCTCACGAAGATATGCCTGATTGATTTCCTCCAGTCTTTTGCGCTGGATAGGAGCGTTTAAAACCGGCTGATAGGAATACCCTCGAGGTGCTCGAGGTGAATAAAAATCGAGCACCGTGCGTACATCCTGATTATATCGAATGATAGTAGGGGCTAGTTCACTAGTTTGACTATAAAAATCGGGGCTTTGTGCTTTTACTTCATGGATTTGAACTAAAAAGAAAAAAGCAAATACTACTTTTGATAGCTGCTGAACAGCTTTCGAATTAAAATTAATCATTCCCTTTTGCTATTTGTAAATTATACTTTAAAGCAGCCTATTTATGGCCGATCACCCTAAGTAAAATGGAGGTTTATTTCTTGTAAATTGTTAGCAAGAGCAAATATAATTTTATAGCAAGGTAATGAACTATCATA
>DATMSZ010000096.1:0-6906 GCA_035565175.1 Pseudosphingobacterium sp. | reverse complement strand
CATAATATCAAACCTAAGGAATCCTTATTAAGCTGACTGTTGGGTAAAAAAGAATTGTAAACTTTTTATCTTCTGAAATATGTCAGATTTAACAAATACTAAACAATTATTTAAAAACTATTATGGAAAACTATACCATTTTGCTTGGCAATTGTTGGGTAATAAGGTTTTGATGAAAGATATCGCTAATCTTAAAATGGTATACCTCTTTTTTCTGCTAAATGTTAGTTTATTAGGAAATAGTCATGCACAAGTTATTCCTGATCCTAAATCATATTTTGGTTTTTCTATAGGTGATGATTATCAGCTGACAACATACACGCAGCTGGAGGGTTATTTTCGGCGACTGGCTGCAGTTTCGGATAGGGTAAAAACTATTGAGATTGGTTTAACAGAGGAGGGACGAAAGCAATATGTATGGGTAATATCTTCTCCGGAGAATCTACAGCAGATCGAGCGTTATAAAACAATATCTCAAAAATTAGCAAGAGCAGAGGGCTTATCAAGTCAAGAAGCGAAAGACATGGCGCTAACTGGAAAACCAGTGGTCTGGATAGATGGGGGGCTGCATGCCAATGAAACAGTAGGGGCGCATCAGTTGATCGAAACATTTTATCAGCTTTTAAGTAGAAATGACACAGAAAACAAGGCTATTTTAAATAATGTGATCATATTATTGTCGCAAGTGAATCCAGATGGACAGGAGCTGATGAGTAGTTGGTACATGCAGGAAAAGGATCCCAAAAAGCGCAATATGCGTATTCCAAGGCTTTATCAGAAATACATAGGTCATGATAATAACCGTGATTTCTTCATGATGAACATGAAAGAAAGCACTCATATAGCTCGGCAGCAGTATATCGAATGGATGCCCCAGATTATTTATAACCACCACCAGCGTGGTCCTGAAGGATCTGTTCTAGCAGGACCACCATATCGTGATCCCTTTAATCATGTATTTGATCCGTTAATTATTACAAGTATTGATGGTGTAGCTGCTGCAATGAACAATAGGTTGAATGCCGAAAATAAACCAGGCTACACCCGCTTAAGTGGCTCTGTGTTTTCTACCTGGTGGAATGGGGGGCTAAGAACAACACCCTACTTTCATAATATGATTGGTATATTAACGGAGATCATAGGAAATCCGACTCCCGAAGAAGTGCCGGTAATACCAAAACGCCTGATCCCTAATAATGCAACACCAAATCCTGTGAGGCCACAAGCATGGCATTTTAAGCAGTCTATTGATTATTCTGTATCCTTAAACTATAGTATTTTAAATTATGCACAACGTCATGGGGACGAACTGCTCTATAACATGTATGTAATGGGGAATAATGCCATCGAAAAAGGAAGTAAAGACAGTTGGACGCTATTACCCCGTTATGCCGATTCAATTGAACGGTCTTATAAAAGGGATAAAGAATCAAATAAGTTAATAGGTGATTCTATTCCTAGACAGTACTACGATGCTGTATTGGCGAATCCGGCCTTTCGTGATGCACGGGGATATATCATACCTGCAAACCAAGCAGACTTTCCTACAGCAGTAAAATTTGTTAATGCGCTTATCAAGTCGGGCGTGCTCATACATAAGGCCAGGGCTGACTTCACTGTAGGGGGTAAAAACTATCCCGCCGGTTCTTATATCGTGAAAACGGCACAGTCTTTTAGGGCGCATGTATTAGATATGTTCGAGCCACAAGATCATCCCAATGATTTTCAGTATCCTGGTGGTCCGCCTATAAAACCATACGATGCTGCAGGCTGGACATTGGCTTTTCAGATGGGGATTCAATTCGACAGGATTATAGAAAAGTTTGATGGGCCTTTTGAACGTGTACCCTATGGCGTATTACAACAACCTCCAGTTAAAGAAATAATTTCTTCTAATGGAGGCTATTTATTAAGTGCAAAAGTAAATGATTCTTTTGCCGCGGTGAATGATCTGCTAAAAGCTAATATAAAAGTTTACAGGATAGAGCAAGCAGTAAACGATATGCCAGTAGGTTCATTTTACGTGGGCGCTAAGGCCGCTTCCGTATTGCGTAAAGCGGCGGAAAGTTATGGTATCGTTGTACAGTCGGTTTCGGAAAAACCCCGAAAAATGTTTGAGCTGAAAACGAGCAGGATAGCGTTGTTTGACTATTACGGAGGATCTATGCCATCTGGATGGGTGCGCTGGATTATGGAACAATACCATTTTAATTTTCATGTAATTTATCCTCAAGAAATAGACAAAGGAGAACTCCGGAAAAAATACGACGTCGTGCTATTTATAGGAGGTGGAATACCGTCATTGAAGGCAGATAAGGAAACAGATAACCGTTATTTCAAAATGCCTTCCAAAGAGGAAGTGCCGGAAACATATCATGCCATGTTAGGCAGTATTACCGCCGACAAATCAATTCCACGTCTTAAAACATTTTTAGAGGAGGGGGGACGGATCATTGCTGTTGGTCATGCAACTAATCTGGCTTATCATTTTAAATTACCTGTTGAGAACCTGCTTACAGAGCAAAGTGAAAAAGGAAAAGTGGTGCCCTTGCGGAGTGATAAATTTTATATTCCAAGCAGTATACTCACAGCAAAAGTAGATACTACTTTACTTCCAAATTGGGGCCTAGGTGAGTCTATTGACGTGGTGTTTAATAACAGTGAAACATTTAAAATAAAAGAACCGTCAGAAAAAATAAAACCTTTATTATGGTTTGATACAGATAAGCCGTTGAAGAGCGGCTGGGCATGGGGACAGTCTTATTTAAAAGGTGGGGTAGCCGCATTCTATGTACCTATTGGCAAAGGCGTTTTTTACGCCTTTGGTCCGGAAATTACGAATAGAGGTCAAGCTCATGCAACATTTAAATTATTATTTAATGAATTGTATGAGAACAAATGACTGTTCCCAAAAAAACAATTATGTCAACGAAATTACCGTGTGCAATAATATAAAAACAGTTGCACATGGGACATTATTGTCGTTAAAAAGCAAACTATGTTGAAAATTATAACCTTTTCTCTTCCTTCGTCCATAAACAATTCAGTTCTTGTAGAAGAAGATATTGCCCCCTATATGTTTTCACATTTGCATAAACACGAGGAAATGCAAATAACACTCATTCTACGGGGAGAAGGAACTGTATTAATCGGCAATAAACCCTTTGATTATGCGCCCTCCATGGCATTTTTAGTCAAAGGGGGTGTTCCACATGTTTTTAAATCTAAACAAGAATATTTTTATAGAAAAAAACCTGACACTACACATGCTATTCATATTTATTTTAACTACAAACAAATAATAGGTCATTTAAAACATCTACCCGAATTCACAAATATTAGAATGGTGATGGATCGTTTGGATAATGGATTACTAATGAATGTTGAAAACCAATCGTTCATCCCCGAAAAAATTCAAGCAATCCGACAAGCTATTGGAGTAGACCGTTTTATAAAGTTTGTATCGTTACTGAATTATATCTGCGAAAGACCGAATGTGCATCGTCATATTGCCTTTAATAATTTTAGTATAAGCTACGATATACAAGATGGTGCTAAATGGAATAAGGTATATCGCTACGTTTTAGCGCACTATACAGATGACATTTCATTAAGAGATATTGCCGAAATAGCCAACTTAACCCCTCAGGCTTTTTGTAAATATTTTAAGAAAAGAACGCGTAAAACTTTTAGTAGTTTCTTGAATGAAATACGCATCAAAGAAGCGATTACCCAAATGACTGGTGAAGACTTTTTAGGAATATCCCAAACCGCTTATAGTACTGGCTTTAAAAGTGCTGTACATTTTAATAGAACCTTTAAAAAAGTTACTGGATCTTCTCCGACAGGGTATTTGAGACATCACCAGGCTATTCAACGTCGATTCGTGGAGTAATGAATTTAAATAGTGCCAATGATAGGAGCGTCTTTACGATAAATAAGAACTTGCTACTTGTGTCTCTTGTTTTGATACTGGCCCATTAAGGCATAAATAAGGAAGCGCGTTGTTTTTTTAACTTGTCGGCAGCCTCTTGATTACCCTGCACTGTATAAATAGCTGTAAGGCGCTCGTAAGCTTCCATTAAGTAGGGATTGTTCGTGAGTGATTGCTTGTAATTTGCTATTGCCATCGTCGGCTCTCCTTGCTTTTCATGTAACAGACCCTTCGTATAATATTTAAGGGCATGGTATTGCGGGGTTTGTATCTCGTCAGCTTCCTTTAAAAATATTTTCGCTTCTTTTAATCGATTCGATTTTAATAACAATTGTAGCACAACAAGTTTGTTTTCGGTTGACAGGTTTTTATTAGTCGTTGCTTGCGACAAATAAAAGGAAACTGAGTCATGCTGGTTTAGCGCAAGATAATTTTCTGCTATTTGAAGATCAAAGTCAATGTTTCTATATTGATTGGACGCAAAAATTTTTTGTACGCGTAGAAGTTGTCTGTTACTCTTTTTAAATGATTTATGATAGGTTAAGGCTTTGGCATAAGCCAGTTGGAGTTCAAAATTTTGTGGTTTTTGCTTGGCTAAATGATCCAGCTGTCTCAGCTGCGTGCTATCGCCTAAGAGTGCTCGTTTAGTAGCGGCATAAATCCTTGCCTCATCTTTCTTATCACGCAGATAGGTGGATATTTCAGCACCTGTTCGAATGTACGCGTCTGCTGCTTCTACGGCTAAACCGATTTTTCCTTGCTGATCATATAATGATCGCAGAGCAGTTGCTAAATAGGCACTTGTTTGATAATCAGATTCAAGTGCTAACGCCTTTTTCAATAGTTTAGCCTGCATTTCTACTCTTGCTTCTTGATCAGTGATTGACGCATGCGTTGGTTGTTGGGCTTCCCATTCAGCTAGTGCTTGATAGGTAGGAGCATAGGTGGAGTCTATATCTTTCGCTGCTTCCAATAACGCACGGGCCTCCTTCCACTTTTTTTGCTTTATCTTGAGTCGTGCGTAAGCCAGGTAGGCTGGTTGGTAATACTTATCGTATTGAAGTGCAGTATCTAACAGGCGTCCTGCTAGAAGGGAGTCGGACACTTGTTTGCTTAAATTAATGTAAACTTCCGACCAATTGCTAGCCATCGCCTTTTTATCACCCGCTAAATAACTCTTTTCTTTATGGACCAAACTATCGAGAAAATGGTACATATCGGGGTCTTTGCTGATTAACGCAGCACGTGTATTCATTGATTTAAAATCCAATGGGTGCACCTTCACTGTTTCAAAGTACGCGGGATAGGTTTGTGCAAAATATTCTGACTCATTATTTTGTGAATAATAATCGAGTGTTCGTTTGTTTTTCATGGCATTATAGTATAATGACCGGATCCTCCTGTTCTCTTTGTCTGTCAGTACCCTGCTATGAAAAAGATGTACGTATTCATGTAAAATCACATTACGTTCTTGGTAGGCGCCCCTTTCCACATATTCAATGGCAGCAGCACCACTGCCCACACCACGTATATCCATCCATTGGCGGTTGTCAAAGGTCGTATTAGAACGAAAAAAGGGACGTTTCATGGCAATGGCTAGATCTTGGTGTAAGGGAGGAATAACAAATGTATTACCTTGTTTGGCTAAAAAGGGAAAATAAGCTGTACTGGTATATAATTGATTCCAAACCATTGCCTTTGCTAGATCTCCCGGATAATAAGTGACGTCGGGGAATACAATTTCAAAATTATCCAAATCACTGATTTTGATGTGTTTAAGAACGGTTTTGATGGAGTCGTAAGTGCTCAGATATGGGATTCGTTTGGACTTGATGACAGCTGATAACCCATTGTGTGCAGGGCCATAATGTGGCTTTCTGTCAAGAATTTGACGAAATATAACTTCTGCAGAATCGAGCATTTTTTCTCGTTCCGAACTATCAAAGCTGTTGTAATAAATAGAAGCTTGGTGCATCAGTGGTAAAACCGATGACGGGTAATTTTTAGCTAGCCGTTTTGTTAAGACTAACGCTTCGTGCTGGCGATTTTGCCTCACTAAGCTATCGGCTGGCTCCAGTTTTTTCCGTATTTCCTCTTCCTGCGGATCGGCATAGTCTGCGAAAGTTAGATTTGTATGTCCATTACCCCAATGCCAATGTGTTTGAAAATGTAGCGGGTTAATAGACAATGCAAGTTCCCACTGGGTAGCCATCTGATCGAGTTGAGTGGCATCAACTCTTCTCCAAACAGCGTAACCATAGCTGAAGCGTGCATCTGCATCAAAAGGATCCAATTCAAGTGCTTTTATGATTAATGGCGTCGCTTTTTCTGGATGCTGATCCCAAAAATACACATTGGCTTCCAGCAGATAGGCCGCCGCCAGCTGTGGATATTGTTCCTGTAACTCTTTGGCTAACGCAAGTGCTTTATCATAGTGGCGCTGTAGCAAAAGAGCTCTTCCGAGGATTAACGATATTTCAGGATCTTGTATTGATTGACGCAAAAGACCGTAACATAGGTCTGTAGCCGCCTGAAGTTTCCACGCTTCAATAAGTAAAGTGCTCTTTATCTTTAAAGCTTCTAGGTTAGCGGGGTCGTGTTGCAGCACCAGATTAGTATGTCTCTCTGATTCTTGAAAATAATTATTCAACCAGTAATAATAAGCTAATAAAAGATGTTGATCATTTTCTGATAGGTAATTACTGTGTTGAATAGATTGAAGAGCTTCTTCCCAGAAACCATGACGTAACATTTTTTTTAAGAGGCCATATTTTTGGGAAGAAGATGCCGTTTTTAATTGCTGACTAAAAATCCGACCAGTGTCTTCAAGTCGATCCGCTGCTGCTTTCGTATCATCAACTTGTGCATATACAATGCTTATAGATATGGTTAGAAATAAGAAACAAATAAAGGCGGGTCGAAATTTCATACTATTCATATTTAGCGGGCTGACCCTTCTTGGGCAAGCTGTT
>DATMSZ010000095.1:0-16115 GCA_035565175.1 Pseudosphingobacterium sp. | reverse complement strand
ATTTAGTTTTGTTTTCTCTCTTTATCGTAAAAAAATTTACATTTAACCCTTCATTTGATCTAACTTTATAAAAACTGTTACAAAGTAATTTGCTTGTTGCATATTTTTTAACATTTCAAAAAACAAAAAATTTAAATGTATGACAAATAGAAGAAGTTTCATTCAATCGCTCGCATTAACAGGTACTTTAGCAATTAGCTTACCTGATATTGTAAACGCCGCAAACATACAAGATAACAACGTAATCAAATTCAACCACAATGATGTCGTTCTATTCCAAGGAGATTCCATTACCGATGCCGGAAGGGATAAGAAAAAGGAAGAAGCGAATAGCCCACATGTACTCGGAAGTGGTTATGCCTTACTAACTGCCTCTCAACTATTATTAAAACAGGCACCGTTGAATTTAAATATCTACAATAAAGGAATTAGCGGAAACAAGGTATATCAGTTAAAAGAACGCTGGCAAGAAGATTGCATCCGTTTAAAACCAAATGTTTTAAGTATTTTAATAGGCGTGAATGATTTCTGGCATACATTAGCCAAAGATAATCCTTATAAGGGCACCATTGAAACCTATAAAAACGACCTAAAAAGTCTATTGGAAAATACTTTAAAACAACTTCCTAATACAAAATTAATTATTGGTGAACCCTTTGCAGTTAAAAACGTCAAAGCGGTTACGGACGAATGGTTTCCTGCTTTTGATGAATACAAAAGTGCTTCAAGAGAAATTGCTAATGAGTTTAAAGCAACATTTATTCCATATCAGCAAGTATTCGACGAAGCGGTAAAACATGCACCAGCAAGTTATTGGACAGGTGACGGAGTGCATCCTTCTTTAGCTGGAGCCGCTTTGATGGCGCAGGCATGGCTAAAAGCTGTTGGTAATTAATCACTACAGACGCTGGCGCTTATATCAAATTCTCTTAAAATTTTAATAGCTCTCCAATTATATAATTACTGAATAAACACCTTTAAATAGCTTATAAAAGAATGGCATTTCACGAAGCGGCTCTGATTTCAATGCTGGATAATGACTTTTATAAATTCACCATGCAACATGCGGTGATTAAATTATTCCCTAAAGCTAAGGCTCGTTATGAATTCATAAACCGCGGACAACATTCTTTCCCACCGGGATTTGCTGATGCACTTCGTAATTCTATTAATAAGTTAGCCAGTCTTCAATTGACTCGGGAGGAGAAAAGATATCTAAAAGAAACATGTTCTTATCTTGACCCAACTTATCTAGATTTTTTACAAGGCTATAGATACGATCCGGAAGAGGTTACGGTTTCTCAAAACGGTGAGCAATTAAAAGTACATATTGAAGGATATTGGTATCGAACAATATTGTGGGAAGTTCCCATCATGTCGTTAATTTCCGAGCTGTACTACAAGTTACAGCATCTCGATGCGGAAAGTGATCAAAAAATTATTTTGACTGCTCAAAATAAAATTGAAAAATATAATGATCTTAATGTAACCATTGCAGAGTTCGGTACACGAAGAAGGCATTCCTATCATACCCATCGTTTAGTAGTACAAACGCTTAAACAATTTGGAAACAACAGCTTCATAGGTACCAGTAACGTGCATATGGCTATGCTTAACCGAACGAAACCAATAGGCACACATGCACATGAGTGGTTTATGTTTCACGCAGCGAAGTACGGTTTTAAAATGGCCAACAGCCTCGGCTTAGAGCACTGGGCAAATGTGTATCGTGGCGACTTAGGTATTGCACTGTCAGACACTTATACGACTGATGTCTTTTTTTCACAGTTCGATAAAATGTTCACGAAGCTTTTTGACGGCGTTCGCCATGATAGTGGCGACCCGTTAATTTTCGCGGACAAAACTATAAAACACTATATAAATAAAGGCATTAATCCTTTATCTAAAACAATCATTTTCTCGGACGGTCTAGATTATGAAAAGGTTGAACGCATTGCTGATTACTGTAAAGGAAAAATTGGCATCTCTTTTGGAATAGGCACAAATTTCACTAATGATGTTGGCTTGAGACCGATGAATATAGTTATTAAAATGACGGAAGCTCATCCAGATGAAGCCCACTGGATTCCTGTAATTAAATTATCAGATGTCAAAGGAAAATATACAGGAGACTACCAAATGATAGAATTAAGTAAGACAATTCTAGGTATCATCAATTGATACGACTACAAATAACATTACATATATATAATGAAAACAGACATTTTTGGTGAAGCATTACAAGATTATTTTGAGAAGAGAATTCAATCACCATTAATACTACATAATAACTACGGAGAAGACGAAGATATGCCACTTGACATTTTCTTTCGAGATCCGGAGGATTTTCCTGAGTTGGAGTTTATTGCTTTGGCACTCTGTGATGGAAAGGTATTAGATGTGGGAGCTGGCGCAGGGAGCCATAGTTTATATCTTCAAGAAAAAGGATTTGATGTAACCGCACTCGAACTATCGCCTCAAGCATGTAACATCATGAAGAATAGAGGTGTAAAGAAAGTGTTAAATTGCAATATATTTGACTATACGGGAGAAAAATATGACACCCTTCTCTTTCTAATGAACGGTATAGGTTTAGCTGAAAATATAGAGGGACTGGAAAAGCTGCTCAATCAATGTAAAAAAATCATAAAAAAGGGCGGTCAGCTTATCTTCGACTCTTCCAATATTGCCTACTTGTATGAAGAAGGTTTATCGCTACCAAGTCATTATTATGGTGAAGTGATCTTTCAATATGAGTATAAAAGTGAGCAAGGAGCACAATTTGGCTGGCTCTACATCGATCAGAAAACGCTTACCAAAATTGCGCAACAAGATGGTTGGGTGGTTCAAATATTATATGAAGATGAAAACGATCAGTATTTAGTACGTCTATCCCTGAGAGATTAATTCTTTAATAACCGTTGAATTTCATCTAATTTCATCAATGCCTCTACCGGAGTTAATGCATTAACATCTAAATTATTGAGCATATCTCTGATTTTAACTAAAACGGGATCGTCTATTGAAAACATCTGAAGTTGATACGCCTGTTTTTGTATTTTTTTCATGCTATCTTTTATATGTTCACCTCCCGTACGTTCTTGTTCTAATCGTTTTAATATATCGCTTGCTCTCGATATTAACTTAGCAGGCATACCTGCCATCTTTGCAACATGGATCCCGAAGCTATGTTCGCTACCGCCAGGCACTAACTTTCGTAGAAAAATAATCTTATTATTTGCTTCTTTTACAGATACATTATAGTTTTTAATCCGACTAAAAGTATTTGTCAATTCATTTAATTCATGATAGTGTGTCGCAAACAGGGTTTTTGCCTTGGCATTTGGGTGATTGTGTAAGTATTCAGCTATGGCCCAAGCAATTGATATCCCATCATAAGTACTTGTTCCCCTACCAATTTCATCCAGAAGAATTAAGCTTCTGTCCGATAGATTATTTAATATACTGGCTGTTTCATTCATTTCCACCATAAAAGTAGATTCGCCAGATGAGAGATTATCTGAGGCCCCCACCCTCGTAAATATTTTATCTACCAATCCAATTTCGGCATGCTTTGCTGGCACAAAACATCCCATTTGCGCCATTAAAACGATAAGTCCTGTTTGCCGTAATAAAGCAGATTTACCGGCCATATTTGGTCCGGTAATAATAATAATTTGCTGTCCCTCACTATCTAAATAAACGTCATTCGTAATGTATTCCTCTCCTACTGGTAAAGTTTTCTCAATTACAGGATGCCTTCCACCCTTAATATCTATCACTTTATTTTCATTAATGGCAGGTCTCGTATAATGATTCTTTTTTGCTATAGTCGCGAAATTCAAAAGCACATCCAGTTGCGCTATTAAATTAGCATTTAGCTGGATAGGTTTTATATAGTTCAATAGTCCAGTCAGCAGTTCGTTATAGATTCGATTCTCAATTACTTGAATTTTGTCTTCCGCTCCTAAAATCTGCTCTTCATATTCCTTAAGTTCAGCTGTTATGTAGCGTTCCGCATTTACGAGCGTCTGTTTTCGGATCCAGTCGGTTGGAACTTTATCTTTATGGATGTTAGTTACTTCTAAATAATATCCAAAAACATTATTAAATGAGATTTTTAATGAAGGTATGCCTGTGATTTCCGATTCGCGCTTTTGAATTTCAAGTAAGTAGTCTTTACCGCCAAAGGCCACCTTTCTTAATCTATCTAGCTCATCGTCCACGCCATTGGCTATTACATTGCCCTTATTTAATAAAACGGGTGGTTCCTGCTGTATTTCTTTTTGTATACGTTCAGAGATAGACTTACATGAATTTAATTGTTCAGAAATAATGTTCAGCGCCGTGGACGCTACTTCGTTTGTCAATAGCTTTAATTTTTCGATAGCTAAAAGTGCTCGTTTAAGTTGAACGAGCTCCCTCGGATTAGCCTTTTGCAAACCAATTTTGCTAATAAGTCTTTCCAGATCCCCTATTTGACGAATTTCTTCGGTCAGCTTTTGACTTAATTCTGCATTGTCTAACAAAAAGTCCACAACATCCAATCGCTCGGTAATTGGTTTTAGATCTTTAAGTGGCATCACCATCCATCTCTTTAGCAAACGGGCTCCCATTGGGGTGGAAGTATGATCTAAAACATCCGCTAATGTTATTGCATTTTCATTAGTAGAGCCAATGAGTTCAAGATTTCTAACTGTAAATCGATCTAACCACATATATCGGTCCTCTTCAATACGAGATATTTGTGAAATATGTTGAAGATTACGATGCTCCGTTTCATTGAGATAATGTAGAGCCACTCCTGCCGCTGTAATGGCAAGCATCATTTTTTCAATTCCGAATCCTTTTAAAGAATTAACGTCAAAATGTTTAAGAAGTAGGTCTCTGGCGTAATCTCCACTATATGGCCAGTCGTCAAGTGTATAAGTGTAGAACTTATCACCAAAACTTCCTATAAACTCATTATAACTGCGCTTCGAAAAAATAACTTCACTTGGTTTAAACCCTTGTAAAAGCTTATCTATATAATCAGCATTTCCTTGAGCGACTAAAAATTCACCGGTAGAAATGTCCAGGAAAGAAACTCCTATAAAACTTTTATCAAAACAGAGAGATGCTAGGTAATTATTTGACTTTTGCTGAACAATATTATCGCCGTAAGATACGCCCGGAGTAACCAGCTCAGTAACGCCTCTTTTTACAATAGTTTTGACTGATTTAGGATCTTCCAACTGATCACAGATAGCCACGCGCTGCCCTGCCCTCACGAGTTTGGGAAGATAAGTTTCAAGGGAATGATGTGGAAAGCCTGCAAGTTCGGTTTCAGAAGCACTGCCATTTCCTCTTTTTGTAAGAACAATCCCCAAAATTTCAGATGCTTTTACGGCATCCGACCCAAAAGTTTCGTAAAAATCGCCTACTCTAAACAACAATAAAGCGCCAGGATATTTGGCTTTTATTCCGTTATATTGCTGCATCAATGGAGTTTCTTTCTTTGCTGTCTTTGCCAAAATTTACTTTCTTTAGGGGCGTAAAAATAAGATAAAAAAATTTATTCACTACTAGCTGTTAGTAATTTGCTTTTTTTGATTCGCAATATTCTTGTCGAATTTATTTTATGAATCTGTTTATCTAAAAAAATATTACCACTCCTCGTCCTCTATATCATCTCCCGAAGCGGCTTTATGAACCGCTTGAAGCTCTGAAAGGGCATGTGAATCATTTATTTGTTTAGCAATAGCCATTCCTTTTTCATAGGTTGAAATGGCATTCTCTTTCTGGCCAAGTGCTTCATACAATTTCCCGAAATGGTAATATGTTCCTACATAATTTGGATGATGGTCAACAAGCTGTTGATAAAATTTCAGTGCGTCTTTTACCTCATTTTTCTTAGCATATTCGGTTGCTATTGCATAAAGTATAAAGGGATCATTCGGGTTCGTCTGCAAAAAGTTAAAAAGCTTTTCCAATCGTTCAGTAGACATATATTATAGGGCTAAAAAATTTAATAATTATGTGAATTTTTATATCTTTAGAATCTTTATAGGCCAAAGATAAAAAAGTAAGTTTTTAGAACAGAAAACAAGTTGATTTATATTAGGTTTACAATAACATCTACGTAAAAGTTAATTGATAGAAGATATGAAAATATTAGTATGTATTAGTAACGTTCCGGACACTACTTCAAAAATCACTTTCACTAACGATAATACTACATTTAATACGGCAGGCGTACAATTCATAGTAAACCCCTATGATGAGATTGCCTTGTCAAAAGCGATAGAGCTCACAGAAGGTGGAAAAGGTTCTATAACCGTTATTAACGTGGGTGAAGCGTCAACTGAACCTACTATAAGAAAAGCGTTAGCTACCGGCGCAGATAACGCCGTTAGAATTAATGCTTTTCCTCGAGATGCTTGGTTTGTTGCTAAGCAAATCGCTCATTTTGCTCAGGACAAAGATTTTGACCTCATTCTTCTGGGAAGAGAATCAATTGACTATAATGGAACCCAAGTGGCCAGCTTAGTGGGCGAATTATTGAATATCCCTTCAATTTCTATAGCAAAGAAGATAAACGTAACTGAGAATACAGCGTTAGTTGAACGAGAAATCGAGGGTGGAAAGGAAATAATAAATGTGCCTTTACCGGTAATTATTGGAACTGCAGAAGGAGTTGCAGAACCTCGTATACCTAATATGAGAGGTATAATGTCAGCCAGAACTAAACCTTTGGAAGTTATTGAACCGATTGACGTACCATTATTGGCAAAAGTTGTGCAATACGAAATTCCACCTTCCAGAGGAGCCGTCACTTTAGTAGATGCTTCAGCACCCGAAAAACTGGTAGAGTTGCTTCATACTCAAGCACGCGTTTTTTAGTGTTGAATAGTTAAACACATGTAAATGATCATTGATTAAATTGTTAAAAAATGTCGGTATTAGTATTTGTAGAGAATATAGAAGGAAAATTTAAAAAATCTGCATTTGAAGTAGTCTCTTATGCAAAAACCATTGCTAACACACTAAATCAAAAGCTAACAACCGTCTCCATAGGAGATGTAAGTGATACTGCGTTGGAATCTCTGGGTAAATATGGTGTCAATAAAATACTAAATGTTGATTCTGACAAATTAAAATCGTTTATTAACCAGGCTTATGCTTCAATAATTGCGCAGGCCGCTAAAAAGGAAGAAGCAGATATTATTGTTTTATCCAATTCTTTTAGTGGTAAAGGTTTGGCTCCCAGAATAGCGGCTAAGTTAGAAGCTGGATTGGCAGATGGTGCCGTAAGCCTGCCAGAAATCAATGAAAATGGTTTTCGAATAAAAAAAACAGCTTTCTCTGGCAAGGCCTTTGCCATAACAGAGTTAACATCATCCATAAAGGTTATTGCGCTCAATGCCAATTCATTTGAGTTAAAAGAAGAAATAACAACACCAGAAATTACTGCATTTGAAGCAGAGCTTCTTTCTCAAGATTTTAATACGGTCGTGAAAGAAATTGTTAGGACCACCGATAAAATATCCTTGCCCGAAGCAGAAATCGTAGTGTCTGGGGGTCGGGGGCTAAAAGGCCCAGAGAATTGGGGAATTATTGAGGATCTTGCAAACGCCTTAGGTGCTGCTACTGCATGTTCCAAGCCGGTTTCCGATGCAGGATGGAGACCGCACGAAGAACATGTGGGACAAACAGGAATAGCTGTAAGTCCAAATCTGTATATTGCCATCGGCATTTCTGGGGCTATACAACATTTGGCAGGCGTAAGTTCTTCTAAAACTATTGTAGTAATAAATAAAGATCCGGAAGCGCCCTTTTTTAAAGTAGCGGATTATGGAATCGTAGGAGATGCGTTCGAAATCGTGCCGAAAATCACTTCTGCCATAAAAGCCTTAAAAGAGAGCTAATCTTAGTTGATTATTATATTAAGGAACTATAAAGGAAAATATGGCGCTATTGTAAAATAAATAGCGCCTCTATAAAATGCTTTTTGCATATTTGCCTCCATAAAATGAATAAGATCAAATTAGAAATAGTTGGATTATCTTATAGCCAGACGCAGTCGGGTGCTTATGCACTGGTTCTGGGAGAGATCAATGGCCGTAGAAGGCTACCAATCATTATAGGAGGTTTTGAAGCGCAGGCAATAGCCATAGAGATTGAGAAATTAACACCAAGCAGACCCCTTACCCACGATCTATTTAAAACATTCGCTTCGACGTTTAGTATTTCCATTAATGAAGTTATTATATATAACTTAGTTGATGGTATTTTTTACGCGAAACTGATTTGCAATAATGGAAAGAAAGATATCGAAATAGACGCCAGAACGTCCGATGCCATTGCATTAGCTATTCGTTTTGAATGCCCTATTTATACCTATGAGTTTATATTAGCATCAGCTGGTATCGTTATAGAGGGAAACGACTTTGTATTTTTAGAGAATCTAGACGCATCAAAGGATGAACCGCCTACTTCAGGAGAAACTTCTAAAACAACTTACGCTTCTTTTACAGATGATGAATTAAAGACAGCCTTACAACAAGCACTTAATGAAGAAGCGTACGAAAAAGCGGCTAAAATACGGGATGAAATATCTAGACGGAAGTCATCCTAACTTCTATTACGAAATGTAACAAAAAACCGAACAGTTGCATATATGTCTATAAGAGTCAGATTAACACTCATGAGCTTTCTACAGTTCTTTGTATGGGGGGCATGGATGATTACAATAGGGGTGTATTGGTTTCAGAATAAGCAGTGGTCGGGAAGTGAATTTGGAGCCATATTTTCGACCTTAGGCATCTCTTCTTTGTTTATGCCTGCACTAACGGGCATTATTGCAGATAAATGGATTAACGTAGAGTTTCTTTATGGCATATTGCACATTCTTTTCGGATGTACTTTTCTGTATCTACCGCACGTACAAGATCCGCAGACTTTTTTTTGGATTATTCTACTTGCGATGCTATTTTACATGCCTACAATAGCCTTATCCAATTCTATCGCTTATACGTTATTAAAAAAGCATCATTACAATATTATCAAGGACTTCCCCCCCATCCGCGTTTGGGGAACCGTGGGTTTTATTGCAGCTATGTGGATAACAGACCTTACGGGCAATAAAGCACTGGAAGGACAATTTTATATCGCTGCGCTATCCGCCATTGGCCTGGGGATCTATTCATTCTCCCTTCCGCCATGCCCGCCATTGAAATCAAAGTCCGAAAACGCCTCTCTTGGAGGTCGCTTAGGATTAAATGCTTTCAAATTATTCCGCAATCCTAAAATGGCCTTATTTTTTACTTTTTCTATCTTTTTGGGCGGTGCTCTACAATTGACCAATATGTATGGCGATGCCTATCTTTCAGATTTCGGGAATATACCGGAATATGCCAATTCCTTTGTTGTAAGGCATTCTACTATGATCCTCTCTATTTCGCAGATATCTGAAACTGTATTCATTCTAACAATCCCTTTCTTTTTACGACGTTTTGGCATTAAACAAGTCATGTTAATCAGCATGCTTGCATGGGTGCTTCGCTTTGGACTATTGGCCTATGCAGATCCTATCAATGGACTTTGGATGATCATTCTCTCTTGTATCGTCTATGGTATGGCTTTTGACTTTTTTAATATATCAGGATCCCTTTTCGTAGAAACGAGCACAAATGCAAACATCCGATCATCTGCACAGGGACTGTTCATGATGATGACCAACGGCTTTGGAGCGATACTCGGTAGCTCCATCAGCGGTTATATCATAGAACATTATTTCACCAGTATTGAAGGAAAGATGATGTGGCAGGAGATTTGGATTTGTTTTGCAGCTTACGCGCTAGTTATCGCATTTCTATTTTCATTTCTCTTTAAACACAAACATGATCCCTCCGCATTGGAAGAAATCGTTGAAGCGAAAAGTTAAAGCCACCCTCTATGTTTATTTAAACCGTTGCCTAATAGCTTCATAAATAATTACCCCTGCACTTACAGAAACATTGAGTGACTCAATCTCACCAAACATCGGGATTCTTGTCAATAAATCAGCATTTCTGATAATATTATCTGATATACCCACATCTTCCGCACCCATAACAATTGCAGTAGGTACAGTGAAATCGGGAGTATAAATAGACTCCTTAGTTTTCTCCGTACAAGCAACAATCTGCAAACCAGACTCTTGCATAAATTTCACAACACTTAAAAGGTTTTCATGTCTACAAATAGGAATTTTATAAAGTGCCCCTGCTGAAGTCTTTATAGCATCGGGATTTATCTCAGCCGATCCCTTTGATGGCACTACTATTGCATGTATACCGGCACATGCCGCTGTTCGGGCAATAGCTCCAAAATTACGCACATCGGTTATGCCATCAAGCACTAAAAATAACGGTACTTGTCCTTTTTCATAAACTTGTGGTATAATATCTTCAATTTTATAGTAAACAATTGGTGAAATAACAGCAATTACCCCTTGATGATTTTTTCTTGTAATACGATCAAGCTTCTCAACAGGAACTTGCTGATAGGTAATACCATGATCTTTAATCAACGATTTTAATTCCTTAAGCAATTCGCCACTCAAACCTCTTTGGATAAACAACGACTCTAATTCTTTGCCACTATGAATGGCTTCGATCACAGCTCGAATACCAAAAACCATTTGATTAGTTTCTCGCTTCACTGGTTTTGAAAAATGATACATATCTTAAATTTTGCGGTGCAAGTTACCAATTATTATGTGATAACCATTAAGCTTAACTAACAAAAGAAAAGTTATTAACACTATATGCAAGGTGCTATAAATCAAGAAGACATCCCTTTTGTAAACAATTTATCCACATAAGATGTGGATTTTTAAGCAGGCTAACAACGACTATTTCAATGCTTAACATTTTCCTTTAACCGACATTGTGAGAAACTCAGAATCACGAAGGGTGATAAATTGATTACATTTGTTGCATGAACTCCGACAACGAAAATTATCAACCAAGAAACACTGCTAAAAAAGGATCATTTGCAGAGAGAAAAAGCAGGTTAGGCAACACAGTAAGTGGGCTGGGAAAGCTACCGCCGCAGGCTGTGGATTTGGAAGAGGCTGTTTTAGGAGCGTTAATGGTTGAAAAGGATGCTCTATCAACCGTTATTGATATACTAAAAACAGACACGTTTTATAAAGATGCTCATCAAAAAATTTTTGAGGCCATTTTTAACTTGTTTCAAAAATCATCACCTATTGACTTACTGACAGTTACAGCAGAGCTTAGAAAAATGGGAGCACTGGAGATGGTTGGAGGGGCATATTATATTACTCAACTGACAGATAGGGTTGTATCTGCCGCAAACATCGAATATCATGCACGTATAATATCACAAAAATATATTCAGCGTGAATTAATAAAAATTTCAACCGAAATTATTAATAACGCTTACGAGGATACCGCCGATATATTTGATCTATTGGATACGGCAGAAAAGAGCCTGTTTGATATCGCTCAAAACAATCTTAGACGGGATACTAGAAAAATGGACGATATTATGCGTGAAGCTGTAAACAATCTCGAACAATTGAGAGATCGGACAGATTCATTGACCGGCGTTCCATCTGGATTTACCGCTTTAGACCGTATAACTTCGGGATGGCAGCCATCAGATTTAATCATCATCGCTGCACGACCTGCCATGGGAAAAACAGCATTTGTTCTAACCTGTGCCAGAAATGCTGCTGTTCTTCATGACAAACCAGTTGCAGTTTTTTCTTTAGAAATGTCATCTGTACAGCTTGTTAACCGGCTTATATCAGGTGAAACAGAAATAGAACAGGAAAAGCTCAAAAAAGGGACTTTAGCAGATCATGAGTGGACACAATTACATTCAAGAATAGGAAAGCTTACTGAAGCACCGCTTTTGATAGATGATACACCTGCACTTAATGTTTTTGAATTTCGGGCGAAATGTAGGAGATTGAAAGCGCAATATGATATACAGATGGTTATTGTCGATTATTTACAGCTAATGCATGGCAAAGCCGAGGGTAAGGGAGGCGGAAATAGAGAGCAAGAAATTGGTAGTATATCGAGAGCATTAAAATCCGTAGCCAAAGAATTAAGTATACCAGTGTTAGCACTTTCGCAGTTAAGTAGGGCGGTTGAAAGTCGGCCAGGAGCATCAAAAAGACCGATGCTTTCCGATTTACGTGAATCCGGTTCTATTGAACAGGATGCGGATATGGTTCTGTTTCTCTATAGGCCTGAGTATTATGGCATGACTGAAGATGAGGAAGGACGTCCAACAGCAGGCGTAGGAGAAGTTATTATAGCCAAGAATAGACATGGCGAAACCACTATCGTTCCTTTGAAATTCGTAGGAAAATATGTTAAATTCCAAGATCTTGAAGAAGACTTTAGCGCAGGTTCTTTTGGTACTAATCCGGCTACGAATGAAGAAAATCCCTTTTCGGCGGGGATGATGCCATCTTCCGAGTTTGGTAATATGGGTGGAATTATAACACGTTCATCACGTATGAACGATATGGATGACGAAGCCCCGTTTTAATTTTTAGACGATTGAGGAATTAAATAAATGAGCGTTATTTAATTCCTCGACCACTCTTTTTTATTAACTACTTCTTAAATTTCTCTTTCAAATCTTTCAACATATCGTTTGTTATCGGTCCACCCTTTTTTTCAGGAGTTTTAAACGTTTTAATCGGTTTATGTTGCTGATGGTTTTTCCCAATCTCCTGTTGTAATGCTAAGTCATTTACATTCGAAGGTTTCGGTTTCACTTCCTTTATATCTTTAGTGTTCGTATTACGGTATTTATTCCAGATACGCTCAATGCAACGTTTTGTATATAAGGGAAAATCACCTTGCATCATCCAAGAATAATAACTTGGTTCCATCTTAAATACATCGCCTACACTACGTCCTTTATGTTTACCAAAACTGAATACTTCTATCCCATTTTCGTCATAAACGATACGGCCGGCAAAATCTACTGGCCTACTTAAATTAGTAAATTGATGTAAAGCATCAATATCATTTTTTACCGGTATAGATTTATTCCCCCCTTTATCTTCCCACTCTACTCCTTCATAACGCTCAACCTGTGCTAACAATACTTCATAAGTAGCCTTTACATCTGCCTCTGCGCTATGTGCATTTTTAAGAGTTTTGTCACAATAAAACTTATAAGCCGCTTTTAACGTTCGTTGTTCCATTTGGTGAAAGATGTTCTGTACATCAACAAACTTTCGTTTCTCAATATCAAAATCAACACCCGCTCTTAAAAATTCCTCCATCAATACTGGAATATCAAATTTATTAGAGTTGTATCCCGCTAAATCAGTGTCTTCTAAGAATTGAGCAATTTCATTCCCTATTTCTTTAAAAGTGGGCGCGTCTTTAACATCTTCATCATAAATCCCATGTATCAGCGAAGAAGCTAAAGGAATTGGCATTTCAGGATTTACACGCTTGGTTTTAACAAGCTCACTACCATCGGGCATCGCTTTTAGTATTGATATTTCTACAATCCTATCAGATGCGATGTTTACACCCGTAGTTTCTAAATCAAAAAAAGCCAAGGGGCGCTTTAGGTTCAAAATCATTTCTTATTGTTTTAATAAATTATTCTATTCTCTAATTGGTTATTTACTAGCTAAAAACAGCAATTCCTAAAAGTATACCAATTATCATAATTGCATAAAGGAGTATTTCATTGTTTGCGTACTGTTTGTATTTAGTCCAAAAACCAAACTCGTCTGTACTATTGTTCCGTTTCATAATTGATTTATTTAACAGTTCCAGCTCTTTTAAAAGATTTGTAATACCATGTATCTTTCAGGTCACTAATAATCACCCCTTTTGATGTAGACGCGTGGGCGAACTTATTATTATGCAAATAAACCCCTACATGGTTAATTCTAGAGCTTCCAAAGCTAAAAAAAAGGAGATCTCCTTCCTTTAACTGCCTTTCATACTTTCTCTTTACAGCATCTGCTTGATCTTCAGAATTTCGAGGCAAGGTTTTCCCATAGACTTCGCTTATAATTACCGATGCAAAACCTGAGCAATCAATACCCTTTTTTGATAAGCCGCCATAGGCATAAGGAGTTCCCATCCATTCATTTATCAGCTCATACAAGCGAATATTGTCTAGCTCACTCGTTTTAACGCCCAATAAATTAGCATAGTCTTGTATTAAATTTCCAGATCTCACATATCCACCGGAGAACTGTGAAGCATCAGTTAGTATAACATTCTTCGATTTATTGTGCTTTTCAGATCGCAAAATTGGTGATGAAGAGTTTCGCTTGCTCAAGCAACTGCTGAGCAGAAATATAGCTAAAAAAAGTAAAAAAGAGATAATATTAATGTACCTCTTCATATTTTTCAATTAATTCAGCATCTACCTCAATATTTTGGCTGATTTCAACTAGTTTTACGGATGTTATTTCGTTTACTAATAGGGGATCGTACTTAACGCGTGCTTTTACATAGTTTTTAGAAAAGCCATGCATGTAGCCATCTTTTACATCACCTTCAAATAATACTTCCGTGATCTTACCCACTTGTGTTTCGTAGAATAGCCGTCTTTTCTTATCCGACAAAATATGTAACATTTTACTTCTATCAGAACGTGAATTACCAGGTACAACGCCCTCCATTTGAGCCGCAATTGTATTATCCCGCTCGGAATAAGTAAAAACATGAAGGTAAGATATATCTAAATCATTTAAGAACTCATAAGTTTCCAAGAAATCTTCCCGTGATTCCCCGGGAAAACCAACAATTACATCTACTCCGATACAACAATCTGGCATTAAGGTCTTAATTTTATTAACCCGTTCTGCATACAGCTCCCTTTTGTAACGCCTACGCATAAGTCCTAGTATTTTATTAGATCCTGATTGAAGAGGTATATGAAAATGTGGAACAAAGCGTTTAGAAGACGACACAAATTCTATTATTTCGTTATTCAACAGATTAGGTTCTATAGAAGAGATTCTAAAACGGTCTATTCCTTCAACCTCATCAAGTGCCTTAATAAGATCTAAGAAACGACTTTCCCTGCTCCCTTTTATTATACCGAAATCTCCTATATTAACGCCCGTTAGGACTATTTCTTTTACGCCTGAGGCAGCTATCTCCTCTGCTTGACGCACAATATCTGCTACGTCACTACTTCTACTCGCTCCTCTTGCTAAAGGAATTGTACAAAAAGTACATGAATAGTCACAACCATCCTGTACTTTTAAAAATGTCCTTGTCCTATCACCATAAGAAAAAGCCGGCACAAAGACATTTGTCTGTTCAATTGGTGAATTACGAATAATAGGCTTCGTTTGTTTTGTTAAATCGTTAATATGTTCTATGATATTAAATTTCTCAGCAGCTCCCAAAACCATGTCGACTCCCGGAATTGCAACAATTTCCTTCGGTTTCAATTGAGCGTAACATCCTACAATGATAATAAAAGCGTGAGGAGAGTATTTTAAAGCTTCTTTTACAATTTTTCTACATTTCTTATCAGCATTGTCTGTTACAGAACAGGTATTGATAATGTATATATCTGCAGCCTCATTAAAAGGGACAGAGTGATAGCCCGCCAGCTGAAACTGCCTTCCGATCGAAGACGTTTCTGAAAAATTCAGCTTGCAACCGAGCGTGTAAAATGCAACTTTTTTATCCATAGAAAACTAAAATTTGGCAAAAGCCCCTTTCTTTAACCAAAAATAAATTCTCGCAAAAATACGGTTTTCTTTACGCTTATTGTAACATAGATTTTAGTTTTTGTGTAAAAACCTTCGTTTAGATATGTTTATGACAAAACACTGTATTCTGGAGTAATGCAGCATAGAATATCAACAGTTATGTAAGGAGGTGCGCTGTACGTTTTCACCTCTTGATGTGTTGTTTCCTAACATTGCATTTAAATGCAAAATTATCTAAGTTTGCATAGTTATAGCATGTCTACTTGCGTAAAATTAATTGCACGGGTATAAATACAATTTTAATGGATATTACTAAACTACTCCAGCGTGCCCTTAATTTCGAATTTTTATCGAAAGCAGAAGGAATTTTCTTATATAATAATGCCTCAACTAGCGA
>DATMSZ010000094.1:0-12354 GCA_035565175.1 Pseudosphingobacterium sp. | reverse complement strand
CAGCCAATTAGCATTAGCTAATTGGCTGATTTTTAGTATAATATTCTTAGTTTGATGGTGGTAACAATCTGTCTAAGCTCCTTCAATAACTTGTCATCGTAACCCTTGCTGATGTCTGTTATAACATACCCTATATTTCCTTTTGTCATTAAGAATTGAGCAACGATATTAATGTGGTGTTCAGCAAAAACATGATTGATTTGAGCCATAATCCCCGGTACATTTTGATGGATATGAATTAAACGATGGGCCTGGTGCATTCTTGGTAGCTGCATATTAGGGAAATTTCTACTCATAACAGTATCACCTTTATTGATGAAATCGGCCATTCTTTTTGGTATAAATTCCCCACTACGTTTCTTTTCTTTCTTGTCATCAAAAATCACAATACCCATTTCGTTGCACAGTTCGCGATTGATGATCCCCTTACTATTTCCCAAATAACCAATAGTCTTTAGCTTTTCAGCTTGTTTTAACTGTTCATTGCTTATATTCAAACCATCTGCAAGCAGTAACATTCCAATATCTTTGAGATATTTTTCTTCTAACGTTTCCTTATGACGAATGGAGAAACCATCTCTCTTAAGTAAGTGCACAGAAATTTCCGGAACATCTCCAACAATTAAACATAATATTCTGTTTTTTGGATAGGAGATAGCTCTTGGAAGATGGTTTACATATAAAAACTCATCTAAACTAGGGGTAATATGGTCTGCTTTTTCTGAGACCGATTTACGTTCAATATTTTCCGTAAAAGCGTAAAACTTTTCAATTAATCCTGATTCTTTCAACTGAAAATCTGAATACCCATCGCCTATTCCATAAATGGTTCCATCGAGATCCATGGTCTTTAAAAGCTTTACTTTTCCGCCCTCATCCGAAAGAGGGTTCGACTCATCGTAACCTATTATGTTTCCCTCCGGATCAAAAAGAAAAGTGTTAGCATAAATATTTTCTGTTTTTATACCATACGGAGTTACAACGGGAGTAATAAATTCTTTAAAGCCGCCCGAAACGATGAGCACATCTTCATTGTGAGCTTTAAGAAAATTCCTATTGCGTGAAAAAGAAGAAGAGACTTTCTTTTTTAAAATCCCTATTAACTTATCTAAATGAGATTTATTGGCTTGCAGAAGCTTAACACGGCCCGCTAAACTCTCGCGAAAGGAGATGTTGCCCTCCATTGCTGCATTGGTGAGTCTCTCTATTTCGTTGTAAATAAGTTCTCTTGCAGGATGATTTTCAAGAGATATTCGGGCTAATTCATCAAGCGCTTCAACTTGTGTAAAGGTACTGTCGAAATCAATGATGTAGTAATGCTTCATTTTTTGTTGTTGTTAAGTACTTAATGTTAGATTCTTTTAGGCGCTTCTCTTTTTGATATTGTCCTATATATGTTCACATATTTCTTTCAAAGTCTTTTCTAATGGTTTATAGTTGAAATGCAATTTTTCCTTAAACTTTATATTAGAAAAAGCTTGCTTTTTTAACGAAGCACTGGCCGTGTCTTTCGTTAATCCAGGTGTTTTCCCGGTGAACCACGACATGACTTTGGCCGCCCGCCAAGCGATGCCCAACATACCGGGGGTGGCATTTTTATGTGGTGCAGGAACTCCCATATAATTAGCGCAAATAGAGAAAAGCTCTCTGTAGCTCATATTTGTGTTGCTAATAATAAAACGTTCAGCATAAATATCTTCTCTTTCCATAAGCACAATAGCCGCCTTTGCAACATCTTCCACATCTACTAGACCCGCACTGCCTGCCGTATAATAACGAAGCCCATCTTTTAACAGTTTAAAAATAGCACCGGTACTTTCATGACCAGCCTGTTGTCCAATGATGAGCGAAGGATTAATAATAACGGCATTTAATCCTTCAACAATGCCTCTCCAAACCTCCATTTCAGCCTCATATTTAGAAATGGCATAACCATGTTGTGTACCGTCAAATTCCCAAATATCTTTTTCATCTGCCTCCGTTGTTCCTGGTTTAGGCTCTCCTATAGCCGCCACTGAACTTATATGAAGTAAGCGGGCGTTATGTTGTATACAAAGATTTACAATATGAGCGGTACCTTCGGCATTGACTTTTAAAAGAGCTTTCTTTTCAGAGGGTTCAAAAGAAACAAGAGCTGCACTGTGGTATACTTTTGTTACTCCTTCAAATGCATCTTCTAATTCAAAAAAGTTATTAATATCGGCAGTTACCCATTGTATATGATGATGGTCGGCAATGTCAGCTGGAATGAAAGATGAGGCGCGCTTAGTTGCCCGTAATTGATGTCCGCGAGCAAGTAATTGCCTAATAAGCGTTGAACCCAGAAAACCTGTTCCGCCAGTAACTAATATCACAGCCTTATTTTATTCTAGATTGATCATTAATACTTTCAAAAGTAAGTTAATAAATGGATATTTGCACAAACTTTAATTAAAAATACAACAGTTCAATTCCGATTAGATGTCATTAATTGATTTTTTTGCTCCAATAGATATTCAAAAATTTATTCCCGCTAAAGGTTTTTATACCAGTCAGCTTGGATCACATATACAAGTTTTTGCGGATGAATTTCCAGATCATGAGAAGGAGCAGTTTGACCTTGTAATTATAGGCGTAATGGAGGATCGAAATGCTGTAGATAATCAAGGTTGTTCCTTGGCACCTGATTATGTGCGAGAGAAGCTGTATAGTTTACATAAAGGAGATTATCCGGTAAAAATTGCAGATTTTGGTAATATCAAAGCAGGTAATACAGCAAAGGACACGTACGTAGCCGTAAAGACTGTTGTAGAAGAATTAGTAAGAAAAAATATAATTCCTATCATAATTGGAGGAGGGCAGGACCTTACATATGCTCAATTCCAAGGATATGAAAAATTGGAGCAGAAAGTTGATATCGTTGTAATCGATTCTCATTTTGATCTAGATGAGCAAGTTGATGATGAAAATGATGTAACCTCTCAAACTTATCTAACAAAGATTATGCTTCATCAACCAAATTTTTTGTTTAACTATAGTAATATCGGTTATCAAACATACTACGTAAGCCAAGACAGCCTGAAAGCAATGGATAAGTTGTATTTCGACTCTTATCGTTTGGGATTATTTGCCGGGCATACAGATCAGGCAGAACCGGTAATCAGAAATGCAGATTTGCTTAGTTTTGATATGGGTGCTATTCGATCTACCGATGCCTGTGGAAATGGGAATGCTACGCCAAATGGTTTTTATGGAGAGGAGGCCTGTCAACTATGTCGGTATGCCGGAATGAGTGATAAGTTAACTTCTATCGGGTTTTATGAGTTCAATCCTGCCTTTGATCAAAATGGCCAAACCGCCACTTTACTTGCCCAAATGTTATGGTATTTTGTAGACGGGTTTTATAACCGGAAGAAAGACTTTCCATTACAGCCTAAATCTTCCTATGTAACCTATCGTGCCTCATTAAATGATGATAGTTATGAGCTGGTATTCATCAAAAGCAAAAAAACAGACCGCTGGTGGATGCAAGTACCTTATCCGAATACAAAATCAGTAAACGAACGCTTCCATTTGGTTCCCTGTAGATATGAAGATTACTTAATAGCAATAGAAGGAGAAATGCCCGATTTATGGTGGCGAACCTTCCAGAAGCTTTCATAAAAAAGTAGCAAGACTCAAGTATCAAGCTACCCTGTAGGTGAATCGTTGAGTGGTTAAGTAGTTGGAGCGTGGAGTAGTTGAGTTGTTAAGTAGTCGAATAGTGATGAACGATGAGCAATGAATTTTAGCAGAAAGCATAGAACTTAAAGCTTAATGTTCACAACCCGTAACGGATAACTCACAACTGGCAACTCACAACTAATATAGTTTTGCTACTAATAACCAATAACCAATAACTAATAACTAATAACGAATAACCAATAAAAAACTAAAATCCTTCTTGATGTAACCATACTAAGGCATGATCAAACCATTTATCATTGGTTGTTTTGTTGTTCAACCCAAACCCATGCCCACCTTGTGGATAGGTTATCAGTTTGGAGCTAATATTGTTTTTTTGAAGCGCATCATAAAAACGTTTACTGTTTGCAATGGGCACTGCTTTGTCATCTTCCGCGTGTACTAATAAAGTAGGAGGAGTGTCCTTGGTAATCTGTGTTTCGTTAGAGAAATACTTTACTAAAGCCTCATCTGGTTGCTTGCCTAATAGATTATTTCTAGATCCTCCATGTGTAATCGTAGTGTCCATGCTTATAACGGGATACAGCAATAACATAAAGTCAGGACGTAAGCTAGTGTGTTTTAGATTTTCAATTTTTATATCATTATAGTGAACACCAGCTGAAGATGCGAGATGCCCACCTGCTGAAAAACCGATGATTCCTATCTTATTAGGCTTAATACCGTAGGCTGCTGCCTGCTCTCGTACAACTTTGAAGGCTTGTTGCACATCTTGTAAAGGTCCAATACTTTTATCAGCCATAATTACGTCACTTGGTAGGCGGTATTTTAGGACAAATGCAGCAATGCCATTCTCCGCAAACTTTTTCGCAATCTCATGACCCTCATGGCTCATTGCTAAAATAGAATAGCCTCCTCCAGGGCATATGATGATGGCTGAACCCTTGCTTTTGCTTTTATCTGGCGCGTAATAACGCATTGTAGGAATACTCACGCCAGATATGCGTTCCTTTCCATCTTGGCCGATTACACTTTCTTCCTTCAGTGTTACTTTTCCAGTTGTTGTATTCGGTATCTTCCCCGCAGGATATATGGCCTGAAAATCGCTGTCCGTTTGCGCCAGTAATGATGACTGATATGCTATGGATAACATAATAACTAAAACAATCTTGAAGTTCATAATTTAAAGTACTTTATTGATCAGTGTTATATGGTTTTAAACGATTAGGTAAATTATTTTTAAAATTAGTTTTCTCAATTAATTCCTCTATTTACCTTCACGTTGCTTCTATTAAAGTCCTAATGCACTCGCCAACAGATCTCGTCTGGAGATATGTTCAAATGACAATGTATGGTATTCTTTTTCCAATAAGTCGTAGATTGAAATTACTTTTGTCCAAAGGCTTTTGCGTGTCAATCCATCATCACTTAATCCAGCCAGCTCGTCCAAAAATGCAGCCAGCATATTTAACTCTTCAGCTTTATACTGCTGCTCACGGAGTCTATCCGTAAATAAATCACCAGGCATATTTATTATTTCCTGTTCCGTTACACCATAGTAGTGAGAAAGCGTATAGTTGACATTCTCAAGGGCTTTTAACTCCTGGTCCTCCAATATCAATCGCTTAACTTTGGCTAAGGTGTGACTTAACTGCTGCATCTGTGCAGTTAAAGAATCTCTTTTAAGCATTTTTTATTATTCGTTGTGCTTGTTTGTTATTTATCAGTATCAAGACGATATTAGTTGTGAGTTGCCGGTTGCGAGTTGTGAGCATTAAATCTTCGTTTTAAGTTCTAAAATTACTGATCACTACTTGACGATTCAACAACTTAACGATCCCACTATTAGACTATTCAACCATTTAACAACCCAACTATTCATCATTCATCACTATTTTTACTCCTACTACCAACTTCCACTAGATCCACCGCCGCCAAAACCTCCTCCACCGAAGCCGCCAAAGCCTCCTCCACCACCGCCGAAGCCACCTCCTCCGCCAAAACCTCCTCCACCTCTTTGACCACCACGACCTAATCCGCTTCCTAATAAAGTTAACCAGAATAAGTCAGAGCTACCACGGCCACCAATCACCTGTCCACCACCACCTTTACCACCCCCACCTCGAGAAATAAGGCTAATAACCACTGCAATGACAATGACGATTATAATTAAACTACCGGAGCCGCTTCCACTTCTGCCTTTTTTCGGATCGGCTTTAAATTCTCCTTTTGTATAAGAAATAAGCGCATCTGTAGCTCTATTAATACCGCCATAATAGTCGCCTGCCCGAAAGGCCGGTGTAATAATTTGTCTAATAATTTGAAATGCAATGGCATCGGGCACAGCCCCCTCAACACCATAGCCGGTTTGTATGGTAACTTTTCTATCATTCTTAGCAACCAGCAATAATATGCCATTATCCTTTCCTTTACTACCAATACCCCATTGTTGGGCAAGCCGTACACCGTAATCAGCAATATCGTAATCTCCTACGGAAGTCATGATCACTACAGCGATTTGTGTGGACGAGCTGTCGTTAAAGGCTACCAGTTTGTTTTCGAGGTTTTGGCGTTCGGAATCCGATAAAGTACCCGTAAAATCGGTTACCAAGGTAGTTGAACGAGGTGGAAAATCTTGCGCTTTTACGAATGTAGGTAATAGAAAAAGGATAAGGGATAGTAACAGTAGGTGAGGAGCTCTCATAGATACAGCTTATTTTTGGCGATTCATAAAAACAATGTCATTAGGCAATTCATTTACATCATCATGTGCGGAAGGAAACAATACTTTTAATTTCTCTCCTGCGGATGCAATGCCTGCGATAAGGCCATTTACTAAGTCACCAGATTTAAAATGGGCTAACATCTTTTCCTTTGTGGTGTCCCAGAAGTCTTCCTCTACTTTACTGTTAATGCCAGCATCTCCTATGATGGCAAATTTGTGATCATCTACCGAAAGATAAACAAGCACGCCATTACGGAGATTGGTTTTATGCATACCTAATTTATTGAAGCAGGTAGCGGCCCTTTCCAAAACATCTTGCTCACAAGTACGTTCAATGCAAATCCGTATTTCGCCGGAAGTGTTGGCTTCAGCCAAACCTATTGCATGTGAAATATGTTCCTGTTCTTCGCTGTTAAAAATATCCATTGTTTACCCTTTATCTAAATACAACACAATTGTTCCAGAGATGGAAAGTCTGATCACAAATTCAACAATATAAACGCCTTATAAATTCCGCTAAAATTTTACTTCTGGAGCTTTGTCGGCCCCCGCTTGCGATGTGAAATATCCTTTCGCTTTAAAGCCAAAAATTCCTGCCATCAGGTTGTTGGGAAAAGAACGGATCGTTGAATTATATTGTTGAGTGGCCTCATTGAAGCCTCTTCTAGAAACTGAAATACGATTCTCCGTGCCTTCTAATTGTGCTTGTAAGCCTTGAAAATTTTCAGTGGCTCTCAGCTCCGGATAATTTTCTGCTACGGCCATTAAACGGCTTAATGAACCTGTCAAAGCACCTTGTGCGTCTTCAAATTTCTTAATCGCTTCAGGAGTTAAATTCGATGGATCAATATTAATGGAAGTGGCTTTTGCGCGGGCTTCCACAACATTAGTTAATGTTTGTTGTTCAAAATTAGCAGCACCTTTTACGGTGTTTACTAGATTGGGAATCAGGTCTGCCCTTCGTTGATAGGCATTTTCTACTTCGGCCCATTTAGATTGAACATTTTCGTCTAATTTAACCATGCTGTTATACCCGCATGAGCTCAATGAAAGTGTGGCAAACAAGCCAACTAATCCAAAAATAAATTTCTTAATCATTACTGTCTCTTTTAATATAGTTGATCAATTTAATACTTTGATAGCAAAATTTATACCTTTGTTACATCTCAGATAAAAACTGAGCAATACAATATGCAAAAAGAAATTGAAATAGCCATCATTCCGGAGAAAATTTCTGATGAAAACTTTATCTTGGAAGAGTCTGCCAGAAGCCTAAATATTTCATTATCAAGTATTAATTCTGTTAGAGTACGTAAAAGGTCGATTGACGCACGTAGTAAAAAAGTCGTTTATCGTTTGCGTGTTGTTGTTTATATTGATGAGCTGCCAACTGAGAAAAAGATGGCCTATCAATATGCCAATGTTTCCGCCGCTGAACCTGTCATTATAATTGGAGCTGGGCCTGCGGGTTTGTTTGCTGCTTTGCAATGTATTGAACAGGGTTTAAAACCTATTGTGTTTGAGCGAGGTAAGATGGTTAAAGATAGGAGGCGCGATCTTGCTATTTTGAATAAGGAAGGTAAAATCAATGCCGATTCTAACTACTGTTTTGGAGAAGGCGGTGCTGGAACCTACTCGGATGGTAAGTTGTATACAAGGTCTAATAAACGAGGTGATGTGCAAAAGGTATTACAATTATTGGTTGAGCATGGGGCCACAGAAGAAATATTGATAGACGCCCGCCCTCATATTGGAACAAATAAATTACCTCATATTATTGAAGCAATAAGAGAAAAAATAAAAACATTTGGTGGAGAAATTCATTTTAACACCCGTGTGGTAGACATAATAGTACAATTTGGAAAGGTGTGTGGTGTGCAGCTGGTTTCAGGGGAAACGATAGAAGCTCGTCACCTGGTATTAGCAACAGGTCATTCTGCAAGAGATGTTTTTGAACTTTTTCGTAAGAAAAATTGGCTTGTTGAGGCGAAAGCTTTTGCATTAGGCGTTAGAATAGAACATCCACAAGAAATAATCGACAACGCTCAATACCACTGTGCTGTAAGAAGTGAGTTTTTACCTCCCGCATATTATAGTCTGGTGGAGCAAGTGCACGGAAGGGGGGTATTCTCGTTTTGCATGTGTCCGGGAGGGATAATTGCTCCTTGTGCAACAGACGAAGGTGAAATTGTCGTAAATGGATGGTCACCCTCCAAAAGAAACAATCCATATGCCAATTCAGGAACCGTAGTTCAAGTAAATGTAGAAGATATTAAGGAGGCGGCGGACGATCCGTTTATACTGTTAAATTTCCAGAAAGACGTAGAACGTTTAGCTTTTCAGCTGGGAGGTGGTCATATGGTCGCTCCGGCTCAACGCATGGTTGATTTTGTCGAGGATAAACTTTCATCTAGTTTACCTGTTAATTCTTATAAACCAGGCGTGAAGTCAGTTGAAATGAAAGACGTGTTGCCCGACTTTGTTTATAAAGCATTAAAAGGTGCGCTGCCCATCTTCGGGAAAAAGATGGCGGGGTATTATACGAATGAGGCCATATTGGTTGGCGTTGAGTCAAGAACATCCTCGCCAATTCGTATCCCAAGAGATAAAGAAACTTTTCAACACCCGCAGATAATCGGGCTCTATCCTTGCGGCGAAGGAGCCGGTTATGCAGGAGGAATTGTTTCGGCAGCAATTGATGGGATGAACTGTGTTTTACAAATTGGTAGGCGTTGATAAGCAGCTGAGCTAAGTGATGAACGATGAGTGATCGTTTTGCTAACAAGTTAAAACATCAAGTAGTTAAATGGTTGAATAGTCAAATAGTGGAATCGTTAAGTTGTTGAATCGTCAAGTAGTGATCAGTAATTTTAGGACTTAAGACGTAGATTTTAATGCTCACAACTCGCAACTGGCAACTCACAACTAATATAGTCTTGCTACTAATAACGAACAACCAATAACCAACAACGAACAACGAATAACGAATAACGAATAACCAACAACGAATAACGAATAACTAACAACGAATAACCAATGACAGCGATGAAAAAGACCTTAATTCTCGGAGCTACTCCTAATCCTAGTCGTTATGCTTATTTTGCAGCTCACCGTTTAACGGCTGCAGGACATGAAATTGTTAATATTGGTATAAAAAAGGGAGAGGTGGCTGGTGTTCCAATCCAGTTGCCGTCCGAACCTTTACAGGATATCAATACTGTGACATTATATATTGGACCCAAATTGCAAGAACAATATTACAAATACCTTATAGATACCCGGCCAAAACGTATAATATTTAATCCCGGTACCGAAAATGAACAACTCGCTACACTGGCAAAAGAGAACGGGATAGAACCCGTTTATGCTTGTACGTTAGTTTTGTTAAGCACGGGACAGTATTGATTAATAAGGAGATCTTATCTGATTAAAAAATTGAACCAAGCATAACCAATGAACCAACAGTTAAATGAAGATAGATAAAAACGAAAATTCCGAAAAAAGTATAGTAGATATTGCAAAAGCATTAGGTGTTTCGGCAGCAACAGTTTCCAGGGCGCTGAATGATAATCCACGGATCAGTGAAGCCACCAGAAAACGTGTTAAAGAGAAAGCTATTGAACTGGGATACCGACATAACAGTATGGCCTCGTCTCTACGAAATAAAAAATCCAAGATTATTGGGTTAATTGTACCACGTATTTCTATGTACTTTCATGCTGTTTTTATTACTGCTTTGCAGAATCGATTACAGGATGAGGGATATAGTCTTATGGTTTGTCAATCAAATGACTCTGTGGCTGTTGAGCAAAAGCTCGCTAATACCTTGTATTCGTCAAGAGTAGATGCTTTAGTCGTTTCTTTGGCGCTTTATACAGAGGACTATTCTCATTTCGATGGATTTATTAACCGTGGGATACCACTTATTTTCTACGATCGTGTCCCAACAAAAGATTACCCTGCCCATATAATACAAGGCGACGACTATCGCGGAGGGACGATCGCTGGAAATCACTTAATTGAAATGGGGTGTAGGAAGATCGCTTATATTTCCGGGCCGTTGAGTTGTAGTATTTATAAGGAACGGACAGAGGGATTAAAAGATGTACTGAAAAAAGCGAAGGTAACATTAGCAAAAAAATGGTGCTTTTACCAAGAACTCACAGCAGAGAATGCATGGAACAGCTTAAGGCAAATATTTGCGGGCGAGGAGACTCCTGAAGCTATCTTTGCTTCAAATGACACCACTGCTGTTGCGGCTGTTGAATTTGCACGGGAACAAGGAATAAAAATTCCTCAGGAACTGAAGATCATTGGATATTCCAACGATCCACGAGCCTCAATAATATCCCCTCCAATTACTACCATCGACCAACATCCCGACGAAATGGCCCATCGTGTGGCTTATAAGCTCTTGAATTTATTAAAAGATAAATACGCGAGAGAAAATGCGGATACCAATCGCAAGGAAATAGTTCCAGTAACCATGGTAAGAAGAATGACAACATAGCCGATTATAATAGCAAATTATGCAATCGATTATTTAATGTAATCGTTTGCATTTTATTTTTAAATACATTACTTTAGCTACTGCAATAAAAAAGCCGTAGCCTCACTGAAAAAACCAATTATTGACGTTTAATGCTTCATGCTCTTTATTTATTCAAAGAAACCAACTATTAAGTGCCATATAATGAAACAACTCAATTTATTACTGCTCACGTTTTTGCTTGTAACAAAGATTTCCGCTCAAGAGATCCAAATGCAAACCTTGATTGACAACAATTTTAGCTTTGCGAAAGAACAGTATAAGATACTGGCTGAGCATATTCCTTCAGATAAACTTCCTCAGTCATTTGATCCAAAAACAGGGAAAGTTGATGCGCGGGATATCCAATGGTGGTGTAGTGGTTTCTATCCCGGCTCGTTGTGGCTCATCTACGAGCAAACAAAGGACGAGCAAATATATCAGGAGGCAATAAGATCGCTTAAAGTAATTGAAGCAAACAAGACCTTCACAGGCAATCATGATTTAGGATTTATGATGTTCTGTAGCTATGGAAATGCTTATCGTATTACAAAAGAGAAATCCTTTAAAGATATCATTTTCCAATCGGCCGAATCGTTATCGACCCGTTATCGTCCGCGTATAAGCGCAATACAGTCTTGGAATAAAAACAAATATTGGGAGTGCCCGGTCATTATCGATAACATGATGAATCTGGAAATGCTTAATTGGGTAAGTGAAAATGGCGGAGATTCAAAATTTAAAGATATTTCCAAAACACACGCAAATACTACTTTGAAAAATCATTTTAGAGCAGATTATAGTTCCTATCACGTGGTAGATTATAATCCCGACAATGGCAACGTTCTTAGAAAGGCCACGTGGCAGGGGGCCGCCAATACTTCTGCGTGGGCTAGAGGACAGGGATGGGCCCTGTATGGTTATACCATGATGTATCGTGATACCAAAGACAAAAAATATTTAAAACAGGCAGAAGGCATCGCAAATTTTATATTAAATCATCCAGATTTACCGAAAGACAAAATACCTTATTGGGATTTCGATGCTCCATTCATTCCATTCGCAGTGCGTGATGCTTCCGCCGGAGCATTAATTGCTTCTGCATTATTAGAACTTGGCCAATATGTGGATGGCAACAAAAAAGACTTTTACGTAAAAAATGCGGAGCAAATGATCCGATCTTTGGCAAGTGCCGCTTATCGGTCAAATGTGGGAGAAAATGGGGGTTTCCTACTTACTCATAGCACTGGCGCCTTACCACTTAATTCTGAAATAGATATTCCTATTATTTATGCAGATTATTATTTTCTTGAAGCATTGAAGCGTTACAAAGATTGGTATTTATAAGGAGCAAACTTCTCTGAAACGTGATAGCAGAAAATACGTGTTCTTTAGAGTAACAGATGTAAACGTTTGCGCTTTTCTGTTAATAAATGTA
>DATMSZ010000093.1:0-7241 GCA_035565175.1 Pseudosphingobacterium sp. | reverse complement strand
TTACTTTTTTTCAAGAACATTCTACTGTGAATTTTTTCCACAAAAAGGGGATGTAAATACACACATCAACACGCTGAATATCAGTTAAATAGTTACATAACAATTTATTATAAATTGAAACTTTTACGGCAAAAACTTTGTTTAAATTCCATAATAATTACCATAACCAATCGGTAAACTATAAGATAAATTTTGGTCTTATTATAACATATTAGCACATAGAATAAAACTGGAATGAAACAAAACACCTACTTTTACATGCTGTTCTTTTTGAGCCTACTGTTAACAGCAGTTAACTTAAAAAGCTATTCAAGATCCATCATTAGAAATTCCGAAACACTGCTTGTTAAGGGAGGCCTTCAGGACACTACCTTAATGGATTCTACTAGCGTAAATGTTGCTGCTGATTCAACACAGCGACAGGGCATCGTAACAGATTCTGCCGGAACACCCTTAGCCCAAGTATCAGTTAAATATAAAGGCGCCACAGATAGCACCTTAACAGATGCTCAAGGCAAATTTACCATCAAAACGCCCGGGACAGGTGTTTTGATCTTCGGCCTAAAAGGCTTTCAGATAAAAGAAGAGCCTATTAACAATTTAAAGGAGATTAAGGTTAGTCTGTCGCCTGTAGAACAAACAACAGCGGCCGTTAATACTGGCTCAGACACGGCTAAGCGAACAGACTCCATCGCCCAAGACACGAGTTCCGCCAAAGTTGCTCAAGCCCGTCCAGACACTACCACTAAAGATTCTGCAAAAATCACGGGAACGGTAAAAGATAGCAAAGGCCCTATCCCTGGGGTCAGCGTTACCGTTAAAGGTAAAAAAGAAGGGGTAATTACCGATGAGCAAGGAAAATTTAGCATTGCAGCTCCTGGAAATGCTGTTTTAGTATTCTCTTCTTTGGGCTACAACGCGAAAGAGGAGTTTACAGCGAATCGTAAAATAATTAACGTCAGTCTGGACGAAGAGTCTCAGAAATTGCAAGAAGTGGAAGTAGTAGCCGTTGGCTACGGTACGATGGACAGATCAAAGCTAACCAGCTCTGTTTCCAGTATTGGGTCCGATCAGATAGAAAATGACGTGCTACCAAGCATAACACAAGCTATACAGGGCAAGGCAGGTGGTGTGCAGGTAACGCAAAAATCGGGTTCTCCGGGCGGGGGACTAAATATTCGTGTTCGCGGTACTACTTCAATTAATGCTAGTTCAGACCCCTTGTATGTGGTTGATGGTATCCCTGTTAATAGCACAACAAACTTTACAGGTGGATCGAACTTTAATTTTGGTGGCGGTACACAGGGTATCAACATACTTTCCTCGATTAACCCCTCCGATGTACAATCAGTGGAAGTGTTAAAAGATGCAGCATCTTCATCTATATATGGCGCACGAGCGGCGAACGGAGTGGTGCTTATTACCACTAAAAAAGGGCAACCTGGAACCAGTGTATTTAATTTTAATATGTACGAAGGTTTCTCAGAAGTCCCAAAAGAACGTTGGTATGATTTCATGAATACAGAACAATATCAAGATTACATGCGCGATTACTATCGCTTTAAATTAGACGCAAATGGCAATCCAAGTCCTGTTCCCGAACAAATCTTATCTAATCCGGGTATAAACACTAATTGGCAAGATGAAATGTTCCGCTCTGCCCCTACTCGTAATTATGAGTTGTCGGCAAGTGGTGGAAATGAGAAAACGCAATACTACACCTCCGTGGGCTATATGAAACAGGGCGGTGTAATTTTAAATTCAAATTTTAGCCGACTAAGTGCTCGTTTAAATTTGGATCATCAACACAGCGAAAAACTAAGATTTTCCACCTCCATCAATCTTACAAGGGCAATCAATGACAGAATACAAGAAGAAAACTCCAAAGAAGGGGCCACCAAAAATGGCGTAGTATCTCCGCCAAATCTTCCTGTTTATAATCCTGATGGAAGCTACGCTTTAGATCAGGTAAGTTCAAGTAGAGAGAATCCTATTGCGATGCTTCAACTTCCAACAAATAACGCACAAACCTTTCGAGTGCTGGCAAATGCATCGGCAGAATACCGGATCATACCTGAGCTTGCATTAAAAACAAGTTTTGGTACCGATATGAGCTTTATTGATGAAACGTTTTTCATGCCTCCAATAGGTCTACGCTCGTTCGCAAGTCAGGGCGGAATAGGAGCAAGAAGAAATACACGAGATCAGCTTTGGATAAATGAAACGACATTGAGCTTTGATAAAACTTTTGGAGATCATAGTTTGAACGCATTAGCGGGTATGTCGGTCCAAGAATCAAGATTAGAATTTGTAGATGCACAGCGTTCAAATTTCCCTTCTAATGATATAGAGTACATTTCCTCCGGTGGTGTAATAACGGGAGCCAATTCTTATCCCGAAGAATGGGCTATCGCCTCCGGTTTTACGCGCGTAAATTATGGATACAAAGGTAAATACCTTTTCACCGCCAATTTTAGGGCTGATGGATCATCACGCTTCGGGCCTAATAATCGTTGGGGATATTTTCCTTCTTTTGCTGCGGCCTGGAGAGCCTCCGATGAGACCTTTATCAAAAACATAAAAGCGATCAATAATTTGAAGTTAAGAGCGAGTTGGGGTATCACTGGTAACCAAAATATTGGCAATTATGCTAGTTATTCACTTTATTCAGGCGGACAAAACTATCTTGGCTTACCAGGATTTATACCAAATGTTTTAGGCGACAAAAACCTGAAATGGGAAACGACAAAACAACTAGACATCGGGTTGGACTTAGGGCTTTTCAATAATAGAATCTCTCTCTTAGCTGATTATTACGTAAAAAATACATCAGATTTATTAATCGGAATTCCAGTCCTTACGCAATCAGGTTTTCTAAACAGGTTTACAAATTTTGGAGAGATTCAGAATAAAGGGTTTGAATTTGAGCTTACCACTCAAAACTTAGTCGGCGCATTTAAATGGACCACCACCTTGAACATGACGTTCAACAGAAATAAAATAGTTGAGCTTCCAGTAGAAAGAATCCTTGGCGGTGTTGGAGAGCTTAATTTAGCTCAGGAAGGCCTACCATTGGGAACATTTTATGGCTGGAAAATGATTGGAGTCAATCCCCAAACTGGGCTTATAGACTATGAAGATCAAAACGGCAATCCTACAACACCAACAAACCCAGATGACAGACAAATTATTGGTGATCCGAACCCCGATTTCTTTGGAGGGATCACCAACAACTTCCGTTATAAAAATTTCGACCTAAGTATAATGGGTCAATTTTCATACGGAAATGATATTTTCAACTATAATCTAGCTAATGGTTTAGAGGGCTATAACGCTTCAAGTAATGGTTTTGTTGATTGGACAAGAAGGTGGAGAAATCCGGGAGATATTACAGATATGCCAAGGCCTTCTCCTGGGGATTTAAATCAAGGTGCTATTTCAGATCGTTTTGTACAAAATGGTTCATTCTTCCGAATCCGAAATATTACATTAGGTTACTCCTTCCCTGATAAAATGATTGAAAAACTTAATATAAGCAGGCTGAGGGTATATGCAACAGTACAGAATGCCTATGTTTTCACGAAATACAGAGGATATGACCCAGAGGTCAGCTCTAGTCATGGAGGGGCAAACACCGGCCTTATCTATGGATACGATTATGGAAGTTACCCGCAACCCCGGATATTTACCGCCGGTGTCAACCTCACATTTTAATGACTCAATTAAGTAGAATAAAACCGATGAAGAAGATCTTTAAAAATATATTAATAGCTGCTTTAGCCATAAGTTTCTCCTCCTGCAACGATTTCTTGGACAGGGAACCTATCAGCCAGATAACCCCAGAAGAATATTTTAATTCTGAAACAAATGCCAACGCTGCAGTCATAGGGTTATATAGAACGATGTTAAATTCCTTTTCTTTCGGGCAATCTTTCATCATTGTGCCCGAATTTTCGGCTGGCCATGTAAGCCATGCATCTGAATATCCAGAATATGAAAACTTTCGGACAAACAACCCCCAGGTTAATAATCCATGGACAAACAATATGTGGCAAGCTGCCTATACATCAATTAATGCAGCAAACAATATTATAACAAGTGTTCCTGAGATGGCCGGCAACCTTATTGCAGAAGAAAAGAAACAGCAATTCGTTGGAGAAGCAAAATTTGTAAGGGCCCTCAATTATTTTTTCTTGGTAAGAGCCTTCGGTGACATTCCATTAAAAATAACGGCAACGACTGAAGAGGAGGATTTCAACATCCCGCGGTCGCCCGTTAATGAAGTGTATGCACAGATCATCACTGATCTAGAAGAAGCCTCTACATCTCTTCCCGACACCTATGCGGATGACGCTACCAGGAAAGGACGAGCAACGAAACTGGCTGCCAAAGCATTATTAGCAAAAGTACATTTATATAATGCTAAAATATCTGGTGATTATACACAGGCAGCGGCCTTAGCGCAAGAAGTTATTAATAGCGGACAATTTGTACTTGTTCCTGATTTTGCCTCCATATGGACTACCGAAAATACTGCAGAGTCTATCTTTGAACTGCAATTTGATGATCAGGCCACTAATCCCCTGGCAATGGTTAGTAACGATAATGCAAGTATGTTGTTTTATGCTCGTGGTACAGCGGCCTTCGATAAATATACAGTAGAAGACAAAAGAAGGGACTTCACGGTGAAAACCGGAAAAACAGAAGGGCGTTATTATATTGGCAAATATCCTAAATTTAGTCCCGCCAATCAGAATTTTCCTGTTATACGTATTGCAGAACTGTATCTCATTCACGCGGAAGCCCAGGCCAGAATGGAAGGAGCTGTAAGCGCTTCGGCATTTAATTCTTATAAGGCCGTGCGAGACAGAGCCGGGTTAGCAAGCCCAACCGCCGACTCATTTGCAACTGTGGAGGATTTCGTTAAGGAAATACAAAAAGAAAAAGAACGGGAGCTTATGTTCGAAGGAGAGGCATGGTTTGATTTCTGCAGAACCGAATTAGCCCTAACAGACATGATGGTTAAACCAGATCGCAACTATTTTTTATATCCTATTCCAAGTGGACAAATAGTACTTAGTAATGGAATATTAACGCAGAATCCAGGATACTAATTTTTTATTAGTGATATATAATTTTTCAAAAGGCCTGTCTTCGATGGAGATAGGCCTTTGATTGCATTTGCAACTTACTGTCTCGCGACTCTCAGATTATGGCAGTTTATCAAAATCTATAATCGGTTTAACATTCTTTAATGTTCTTTCGAACATCGTCCCAATCGGGGTATAATGATCAAAAAATCCAAAATTATGCAGATAAAACCTTCCTCCCTCACTGCCGCCACTATAATCTAATCGATAACCAACACGAGCAGTATTGTCTGCGGAGAATTTAGCTTCTTTTATCTCAAACCAATTGCCTTGTTTATCAATTACCCATTGATTCTCAAAATACACCTTCCGTTCGTAAATGCCCTGCATAGGAGAAAAATTCTCCAAGAATGAATGAAAGCCCTTTAGCCAACTAGTTGTTTGAGGCCTACTAAAGCTTGCTATTAACTGCCATTTACCAACTTCAGGGGCAAAAAACCAAGCTGTATAATTTGTATACTTATTCGCTGTAGGCTCACCCTTTAGCAAAAATTTATAGGTAACATCCGCTTTCCAATCATATTTGAAATAACTTTGCCCACCGGCACCCTCATTACCAAATTCACCAGTATGGACAGCCTCACCTTTTTTTAATAGCTTGATTTTATGGTCTTCCGGAATTTCTTTGGGATTATCTGTTTTAAACGGACTCCATACTGAAAACAGAATCCTCCTTTCTGTTGATGAATTAACCTGCATACCAAAATATCCCCCGCTAAAACCATTTGCCATATAATAAGATCCAATTATGTCATTACCCCATGGAACGGTAATTTCATTATAGTAATAAGCAATGTCTTTGTTTTGTGGCGTTTGATAGTTAAGATGGGTCTAAGGACCTCTCCTTCCCCAATAAAAGAAATTATCTCTATTGTTTTTGACAAAATGAGTATGTGTGTCTATCGCGGTGCCCGCAACCGTTAATGACGCAACGTTACTTAATGCTACTTGTTCATTAGCCTTTAAATGAACAGCAACATACCCAGTATCCAGCACCTTCCATTGTCCAAGATAATGATCTCTTCCATCATTCTTATTTAGATTTACGTGGTTCTTCTGGTCATCAATACTTACTTCCAACCTACTTAATCCATCCACAGATGCCGTCAACCAGATATCTATTGTTCCTTTTTTGGCTACACGAATAAACGTTGCAAACTCGTTCTGCGGATCGATCCACTTAGTAATTCCTTTTTCAGAAATTATATCCTTTTCTTCCTCTACTTGATTTCCAATTTGCCAAGTATTCCCACCCATAGGAATAATTAACCTATTTGGAGGTATGCTCTTTTGCTGAGCATAGATTGCTTCACATGCAAAAAAAGCACCTAAAAATAATACATAAATTTTCCGCTTCATTTCGAAAATAGCTTAACTCATTAGATTTGAAAAGCAAGCTACACGAAATAAGAGAAGATAAAAAATAATTGCTACAATCAAACGATTGCGTAAATTGTATGGATCTATTTATTTAAAATATACTTATCAGCTAAGTCACCCGTAATCTTATTTCCTTCCATATCCAGCTGTGTCAACGTGTTTTCTCCAACAAAATATCTATTAGGTGCATCCACAACTCCTTCCAATTCAATAGTGCTTCCGTCTAACCATTGAAAACTTCCTTTATCTTCATTTACCTGCCCGTCCCCTTTCCCCAAATATTTTACCTTCTTAACATAAGCACTATCTTTCAATTCAATTTCTGTTTCAATACCTTCACAATCTGCGCAAGGTAAAACACCCTTGTATGTACCAGCTATATCTAAAGAATTCTGCGCATTATGCGTATCGGTCGTATCGCCGGTCGCATCTATAGGCACATATTCTTCCGTTGTGTCTGCCACAGCAGAACTCGCATCGTTAGAAGTATGAGTAGTATTATTACAGCTCCATAATAAGGTGGAAACTACCGATAGGGTTAATATTTTTTTAATCATAACAACAATTTATTTGTTTTTTAAGCAAAAGCAGTACCAATTTAAACACTTGGTTTGATTATAAGAATCCCATTAGAGATAATCTGCAAAAGAGCCTAGTTTTTTAAAAAAATAAAATAGTATTCCATCTTATTTGTATTATTGTTCTGTCAAT